>JAATGK010000074.1 GCA_015654715.1 Alphaproteobacteria bacterium | reverse complement strand
GCGCCGACGAAGGCTGCCGTTTGTTGCGCATGGCGGAGCTCGACATTGTGACGACCGCCGACGGCCGGATCACGATCCCGGCGACCATCGATGGCCATCCGGTGCGGCTGCTGCTCGATACCGGCGCCCCGTTCAGCGGAGTCTCACCGGAATGGGCGGCGAAGAACGGCGAACAAGTGAAAACGTTCGATGGCAATGCCGTGATCCTGCGCGGCGGCTATCGGCTCAACAACTACATACGCGTGGAGTCGTTCCAGCTCGGCAAGCTCTCGACGCATACGATGAGCTTCAGTATTTATCCGCATGGTTACTTGCCGGACGTGGACGGAACGCTCGGCGCCGATGCGCTCGGCGGCTTCGACGTCGATATTGATCCGTCTGCTGCGACGGTCAATTTGTTCCGCCGGAACGGTTGCGGCGACAACGTCGTCTACTGGGATTCCGAGGCGGTCAGCGCGGCCCGGCTGAAGGACAACAAGACGAGCAAGCTCACCAGCGAGACGTTTCTGGAGGAAATCGGCGCCAGGCGGCTCCTGTTCGACACGGTTCTGGACGGAAAGCATGTGCTGGCGGCGCTCGACACCGGATCGCCCGACACGATCATGAACCTCGATCGGGCGCGTGACATCTTCGGTTGGGGCCGTAACACCCCGTCGCTCCGGGCGATCGGCAACGACTCGTATCAGTATCCTTTTGAGCGGTTGACCTTCGAGGGGGGCAATGTGCCCCATCCCGACATCACGCTGGTTCCGGAATCACGTATCGGCTTGGGCTTCCGGCCGCAAGGCGAGGCGCTGATCATCGGCATGAACATGCTGCGCAAGCTGCACATCTATATTTCCTACGGGCAGCGAAAGGTCTACTTCACCTGTTCCCCGCCGACAATTTCCGAACCTGGTTCCAAATAAAGGGTGGCCGGCCAGATCGGCGCGCGATGGCGTCACGGTTGGCCGGAAAACGTCCGCGGTGGTCGCGCTGGCCGGAGCATCGCCGGTCTTGCCTGCGCCTCTTTCCCGCATGCCGCCCATTCGTGGGGCGCGCGCAGCAGAAAATGTCGGGGGCAGGGGGCATCGGCATGAGTCTGTGCCGGTCCTCGGTCGCGGCGGCTTACATTCTTACGAGTGGCGGTCTGGGCGGTCTCCCCGCGTCTTCGAATCCCCTTTAAGCCCCGGCGAATCCAGCGAGAATCAATGCGAAGAGTCTGGCGCCGCGTTGATTTTCGTCATACCGGCAGCGGCCGCGCCGCGCGATCCTAACCAGGCAGGGAGAGACCATGGACACCAAGCCGCCGCCAGGTTCCAATTCTGCCATTCTTCTGCCAGCCGATTTGACGCTGCCGCTGGAAGTGCGCGTGCACGGCCGCGGCGGCCAGGGCGGCGTCACTTGCGCCAAGCTGATCGCGGCCCTCTTCACCCAGATGGGCTGCTTTGTGCAGACCTTCGGCGATTACGGCAGCGAACGCTCCGGCGCGCCGGTGCAAGCCTACACGCGCGTCGACCGCGACCCAATTCGCAACGCCAACAAGGTCTATCGCCCCCATCATCTGCTCGTGCTCGACGAAGGCTTGCTGCGGCCGGCGATTTTCGAAGGTGTGGCGCCCGGCGCGCTGCTGCTGCTGAATTCGCATCTGCCGATGGAACATTTCGCCGGACGGTTCGACCGCTATCGTTATGGCGTCGTGGACGCCACTTCCATCGCGCGCGAACAAGGCATCGGCTCGGCCGCCGTGGTGATCATCAACACCACCATCCTCGGCGCTTATGCCAAGGCGCTGGGATTGCCGGTGTCGGCGCTGGAAAAGGCGTTCGCCAAGCTCGGCGTTGCCGGCGATCTGGTGGCGGCGCGCCAAGCGTTTGAGCAAGTTCGTTTTGCTGACGCGCTGACGCCTGACGCGGCAACGCCTTCGGCCGCTGTTTCGGTGCTGCCGCCGGTTGCTTCGACGCTGGAGCACAACAAGGACTTTCCCGCGACGGTGCTGACCGGAACCTGGTCGAACCAGATGCCGAGCTACGACACCCATGCGGCGCCGTGCAATGCCGCCTGCCCGGCCGGCAACGACGTCGTCGGCTTCATCCAGGCGCTGAAGAAAGACGGCGTTGCCGCGGCGGCCGAGATTCTGCTCGCCACTCAGCCGCTGCCCTCAGTCTGCGGACGGGTGTGCCCGGCGCCGTGCATGAGCCAATGCAATCGCGCCGCGCTCGATGGGCCGGTGAATATCAGAAGTCTGGAACGCTGGATCGGCGATCACACCGAAGTGGCGCCAACGCGCGCGCGGACGGCCCGGCCGTTTGATGTCGCGGTAGTCGGCGGCGGACCGGCGGGGCTCTCCGCGGCGTGGCAATTGGCGCGCGCCGGTCATGCGGTGACGATTTACGATGGCGCCCCGGCGCTCGGCGGCGTGCTGCGGAACGGCATTCCGGCGTTCCGTTTGCCGGCGGAGGCGCTGGCGCGGGATTTGGAGCGCATCACCGCGCTGGGCGTGAAAATTCGCTGCAACGCGCACATCGGCAAGACCGAATTGGCGGCGCTGGCGCAGAACCATGATGCGGTGATCGTTGCGGTCGGGTTTGGCGCGCCGGTAGAACTTGGCATTGACGGCGAGCAGCTGGCGAAGGTCGAACAAGGCCTCGATTTTCTCGATCGGGTGAAACGCGCGCCGGTGGCGCTGACGGGGAATGTGGTCGTGATCGGCGGCGGCAATACCGCGATCGATTGCGCCCGCTCGGCGCTGCGTTGCGGCGCTGCCAGCGTGACCATCGCCTATCGCCGCGCCAAGAAAGACATGCCGGCAATCCGCGAAGAAATTCACGACGCCGAAAAGGAAGGCGTCAAGATTCTGCCGTTCCGCGCCCCGGTGGCGTTCGAAAGTGAGCGCGTCGTGATCGCGGAAGTGGAAGCCGGTGCGCCGGATGCGAGCGGGCGGCGGCGGCCGGTCGTCACGGACCGCACTTCGCCACTGGCCGCCGATACGGTGCTGCTGGCGCTCGGTCAGAAAAGCGAATTGGATTTGCTCCCCGAGGGCTGGAACGTGCAAGACGGCCGTGCCTTCGCGGGAGATCGTCCGCTGATGGTGTATTTTGCCGGCGATTGCGCGACCGGCGAGGGCACTGTCACCCATGCCATCGGTTCGGGACGGCGGGCGGCGGACGCGGTGCTGGGCATCGCTTCCGCGCCAAAGACGAACGGACTTCCGGTGGCGCCGGGCCAAATCCGCTTCGATCATTTCGATGTCATCCGGCCGCACGCCGACCGGCAGATGGCGGTGAAATCGCTTGCGGGAAATTTCGCCGAGGTCAATGCGGGCCTGAAGGACGCCGACGAAGCTGGGCGCTGTTTTTCTTGCGGCCACTGCACGCAGTGCGACACCTGCATCATCTCGTGTCCCGATGGCGTGATTTATCGCGAAGCAGGCGGCTATCGCATCGATCCGCAATATTGCAAAGGCTGCGGCATGTGCGTCGCCGAATGCCCGCGCGGCGTGATGAGTATGCAGGAGAAGACGGTATGAGCCTCGAACTTCTCTCCGCCAATCACGGCGCCGCGCTGGCCGCCACGCTCGCGGGCCGGGCCAATCGAACGGGGCGCGGCTTCGTCTCGGGTGTTTATCCGATCACGCCTTCCACGGAGTGCATGGAATTCCTCTGCAATCAGAAATTCGACAAAGGCCATGTCGTGCGCGTCGAATCCGAGCATTCCGCCATGGGCGTCTGCATCGGCGGCGCCGCGGCGGGGGCGCGCACCTTTACGACCACGTCGTCGAACGGCCTCGCTTATATGGTCGAAAACTGCATCGCCGCGGCGACGCTGCGCTTTCCGGTGGTGATGGCGGTCGCCAATCGCACCCTGGGGCCGCCGTGGAATATCTGGGCCGATCATGGCGATGCGCTTCTCCTCCGCGATGCCGGCATCGTTCAGTTCTTCTGCGCCGACAACCAAGAAGTGTTCGATTCCATTTTGTGCGGCTTTCGCCTGGCTGAAGACAGCCGCGTGATGATGCCGGTGATGGTGTGCATGGAGGGATTCATTCTCTCTCATACCGTGGCGCAGACCGATGTGCCGGAGCAGGCCAAAGTGGATGCCTTCCTGCCGCCGACGGACATTCCCCACCGGCTGGCGGAAATTCCGCACACGCTTGGCCAGATCGAGGTTCCGCATCAGACCGAAATGCATCGCTTGCAGCATCATCAGGCGATGCTGAGCGTGCCTGCGATCTATGCGGAAATCCAAAATGAATTCGCAGCGATTTTCGGACGGCGTCCGCCCGATATTCTGGTGCCCTACAAGGCGGACGATGCCGAAACCTTGATCGTCTCAATGGGCACCATTCCGCTCACCGCCGAACGCGTCGTTGATGCGTTACGGGCCGAAGGCAAGAAGGTCGGCAGTTTGCGCGTACGTCTGTTCCGGCCGTTGCCGATGGACGCGATCCGAGCGGTTTATGCGGGCAAGAAACGCATCGCCGTGATCGATCGCAATATCGGGCTCGGGATGGGCGGTGTGTTGTGGTCCGACACCCGCGCCCTCGCCGATCCCGGTACCGTGGTGCAGGATTATCTTGCTGGTATGGGCGGC
>JAATGK010000324.1 GCA_015654715.1 Alphaproteobacteria bacterium | reverse complement strand
GTCGTCCTGTTTCATATAGCCGTCGTCGACGTAATAAACGCCCGACCAATACCAGCCCGGACGCGCCGCGCGTTCGAGGTATTCGCCCTTGTTGCGGATCGCGGCGGCGGCTTGCACTTTCCAGTTCAGCACCACGCGCGACCCATTGCGCAAGGCGATCAGACTGTCGGCCTGTTCGCGCAACACTCGGAACAGGGTCTGCACCGAACCGCCGCCCCAGGCTTCGAAATCGGGGGCCGATTGCCAGCCCTGATGATGGTTGTTGGCGGTGTTGACGGCTTCCAGTTTCGCCCGATCGAGAATCAACGGCCTCAGTTCGGCGTTGAACTCCTGAGCGACCGGCAAATAGTGCACGCACACCGGCGTCGCGAACATGCTGCGGATTTGCGGCTTGGGAGCGACCATGGATGAAATGAATTCCCCGGTTATTCGATCACGATCTTCGGCGCGGGACGCTGCGGCGCGGCGATTGTCGCCGCCACCTGTTCCGCAATCAACAGAAAAGCGCGGGCTTCGGGACTGTCGGGTGCCGCTGCGACGATCGGTGTCCCAGCGTCAGACGTCAGCCGAATCGCGGTATTCAAGGGAATCTCGCCCAGGAACGGCTCGCCGAGGCTTGCGGCGATCTCACGCGCACCGCCATGCCCGAAGATATGGCTCTCGTGCCCGCAATGCGGGCAAATGAAGGTCGACATGTTCTCGACGATGCCGAGCACCGGCACCTGGGTTTTGCGGAACATGGCGATGCCGCGCCGCGCATCGGCCAAGGCCACGTCTTGCGGTGTCGAAACAATCACCGCGCCTTTGAGCGGCAAGCGCTGGGCGATGGTCAGTTGCACGTCGCCGGTGCCCGGCGGCATGTCGATCACCAGCACGTCGAGCGGCGCCCATAGCCCGTCGTTGATCATCTGAATGAGCGCGCTTTGCACCATCGGTCCGCGCCAGATGGTGGCTTCGTCTTCAGCCAGGAACAGGCCGATCGAAATCGCCTTGATGCCGTATTTCTCGAGCGGAATGAATTTGCCGTTCTCGCCGACCGGCCGTTCGTTAAGACCCAGCATCTTGGGCACGCTGGGGCCGTAAATATCGGCATCGAGCAGGCCGACTTTGAGGCCGAGTTTCGCCAAGGCCAGCGCCAGATTGACCGCCACCGTCGATTTGCCGACGCCGCCTTTGCCGCTCGCCACTGCGATCACCGCGCCGACGCCGTCGATGCCGGATTTCGGCGGCGGCGTCTGGTGCGGCGGGCGCTGCGGCCGCTCCGGCGCCGGCGCACCGCTGTGGGCGGTGAGAACCGAGGTCACCGAGAGGACACCCGGCACCTTTTCCACTGCGGCGTCGCAGAAAAGGCGCAAGGGTTCGGCCGCGGCCCCGCGACTTGGCGCCACTTCCAGCACGAAGCCGACATGGCCGTCCTTGACCACCAAGCCTTGCACCATATCTTCGTGCACGACACTGCGGCCGCTGACCGGATCGATCACCTGGTCGAGGGCCTTAAGAATGTCTTCGCGGTTAACAGCCATAATTTGCGCCTTTCGCAGGATGCTCATATAACCGGCGAGACGGGGAAAACAAGGAAACTGGGCCCGTGCCTTGGACGAATGAGAGCGGCGGCGGACAGCCGAAGGGGCCCTGGGGCCAAGGTCCGGCTCCCAATCCTGAGCCGAAGCCGCAACCCAAGCTACCGGGTGGCGTGCGGCCGCCCGATCTGGAAACCCTGCTGCGGAAAATCTGGTCCGACGTCAAGCGCTACCTGCCGGCCGGGCTGCTCGGCAAGCGCGGCGCCTGGGCGGTGGCAACCTTGGCCGTCGGGGTCTGGCTGGCGCTCGGATTTTACACCGTCAACGACAACGAGCAGGGCGTGGTGTTGCGCTTCGGCGCCTTCGTCAAGCACACCGGCCCCGGCACTTATTGGCATCTGCCGTGGCCGTTCGAGTCGGCCTACACGCCCAATGTGAAGAAACCCAATCAGCTCGACATCGGCTTCAAGCCGGCGGCGGAGACCGGCGGCGAGTCCGAGGACAAGCAGGACGAGAGCTACATGCTCACCGGCGACGAAAATATCGCCGACGTGCAGTTCTCGGTGTTCTGGCGCATCAAGGACGCCAACGCCTATCTGTTCAACGTTGATCGCGGCAAGTCGGACGATGTCGTCAAGGCGGCGGCCGAAAGCGCCATGCGCGAAGTCGTGGGGCGGGAAAAGCTCGATGTGATCCAGACGTCGCACCGCGAGACGGTGCAGATGAAGGTGCAGCTCGGCATGCAGGCGATTCTCGATTCCTACAACGCCGGAATCGAGGTGGTCAGCGTCAAGTTGCAGAAAGTCCTGTCGCCGGCGCAGATCGTGACCGCCAACAACGCCGTGCAGAAGGCGATCGCCGATCAGGACAAGAAGCGCACCGATGCGGAGGCCTACGAAAACACGGTCATTCCGCAGGCGCGCGGCGACGCCGCCCGGATCGTGCTCGATGCCGAAGGCTATCGCCAGCAGGCGATCGCGACCGCCAAAGGCGAGGCGGCGCGCTTCAACGACGTCTATCAGGAATACAAGAAGGCCCCGGAAGTCACCCGCCGGCGCCTTTATCTCGAGACCATGACGCAGGTGCTGGGGCCGATGAACAAGATCATCGTCGACGACGCCGCCCGCGGCATCAGCTTGCAACTGCCGCCCCAAACGCTGCCCGCCAGACCCGCCGCCGAGCGCAAACCGGGCACTCAGGTCAGCGAAGGCGCCGACAAGGGGGCAGGCAAATGAATCGTGCGCTCAGCCTTACCCTTGCCGTCGCCGTCTTGATCGCACTCGGCTTCGTGGTGTCGTGTGTTTACACCGTGTCGCAGACCCAGCAGGTGGCCTTGGTCGAATTCGGCGCCCCGGTCGGCATCGTCACCGAGCCCGGCCTGCACCTCAAATCGCCGTTGCAGCGCGCGTATTTCTTCGACCGGCGGCTGCTCAATCTCGACGATCAGCACGAAGAGATTCTCACCCTCGACCGTCACCGCGTGCTGGTCGATGCCTATGCGCGCTGGCGCATCGTCAATCCGCTGTTGTTCCAGGCGCAGCCCGATTTCAACATCGCGGTCGATAATTTGAAGTCGCTGTTGTCCTCCAACATCCGCGAGGTCTTGGGTTCGCAGAACTTCTCGGGTCTGCTCTCCGAGCGCCGCTCCGCCTTGATGGCCCAGATTCGTGATCGCGTGAACGCCGACGCCCGCCAGTTCGGCGTCGAGATCGCCGACGTGCGCATCCGCCGGGCGAGTCTGCCGGCCGAGGATGCCGACGCCGTCTACCAGCGGATGAAGAAGGAACTCGAGCTCTTGGCCGCCAAGTACCGTGCCGAGGGCGATGAGGTCGCGCAAGGCAAGCGGGCGCGCGCCGACCGTCAGGTGACGATCATCAAAGCCGAGGCAATGGCCCAAGCCGCGATCCTGAAGGGCGAGGGCGATGCCGAAAAGACCAAGATCACTGCTCCCGTTTTCAACCAAGACCCGAATTTCTACGCCTTCTGGCGCTCAATGCAGGCCTATCAGGAGACTCTCGGCAGCGCCAACACGACGGTGATCCTGTCGCCCAAGAGCGATTTTCTGAAGTATTTGAGCGACGGCCCCGGTGCCGCGGCGAGAAGAAAATAGCGCTGCCTAACAAAGCGGCATCCTTCGAGACGGTCGCTGCGCTCCCTCCTCAGGATGAGGACGGCGAGTCGACGAGGCTCCTCCGGATGAGGTCTCTCCTGAGGCGTGGTGACGCGTCACGCCTGGGTCGAAAAAGCCTATAACGGCCGCGTGGTCGAACACATGCGAGGGGGCATGGACAAGGCCGAGATTTACCGCAAGCTCGAAGACGAAGGCCGTAGCCGCGCCGGCGGTGAGCGCAATCCGATCGCCAATGCCGCCAACTTCGCCGCGTTGATGTGGGAGTTTATGCCCGACATCAACTGGGCCGGTTTCTATTTTCGCAAAGGGCGCTGGCTGGTGCTTGGTCCGTTCATGGGCAAACCGGCCTGCACGCGGCTGCAAGTCGGCCATGGGGTGTGCGGCACGGCGGTGGCGCAATCCAAAACGCTGATCGTGCCCGACGTGCACAAATTTGACGGCCATGTCGCCTGCGATGCGACCTCCAATTCCGAGCTGGTGGTGCCGCTGTTCAAATACTCGACCATCACCGGCGTCATCGACATCGACAGTCCGTTGCTCTCCCGTTTTGACGAGGAAGACGCCAAGGGCATCGAGTCGCTGGCGCGGCTATTCATCCTGCGCAGCGACGATGTCACCTGAAGCGGCACCCTTTATAGGAAAATTGTCCGACTGCGCCCGTTCAGTCGCAGGCTGAAGATAATTTCACCTGATAAGTAGATGGCCCCCTTTGCTTCCCTTTGTGGCCGCCTATGCTGTACGCCCTCCACTGTAATCAGGGGCCCTTTGCCGATGTCTTGGCGTTCGCCGGTTTTTGCTGGTTTTTGCGCTGTTTTTTTGATGATTCCGGCGCTGGCGCGACCGGCTCCGGACAGTTTCGCCGATTTGTCGGCGCAGCTGCTGCCGACCGTCGTCAATATTTCCACCAGTCAGACGCTGAAACCGACCCAAAAGGGCCTGGTTCCCGAAGCACCGCCCGGCTCGCCGCTGGAGGACCTTTACAAGCAATGGTTCGGGCCGAAATCGAACCTGCCGCGGCACATTTCTTCGCTCGGCTCCGGCTTCGTGATCGATCCCTCGGGCCTCATCGTCACCAACAATCACGTGATCGAGGATGCCGACCAGATTTCCGTCACCCTGAACGACGGCACCACGCTGCCGGCCAAGCTGGTCGGCCGTGACGACAAGACCGATCTGGCGCTGCTCAAGATCAATCCGCGCCACCCGCTGCCGGCCGCTCATTTCGGCGATTCGGATAAGGCGCGCATCGGCGATTGGGTGATTGCCATCGGCAATCCGTTCGGCCTCGGCTCGACGGTGACCGCCGGCATCGTTTCGGCGCGCAACCGCAACATCAATTCCGGGCCTTACGACGAATTCCTGCAGACCGATGCGCCGATCAATCGCGGCAATTCCGGCGGGCCATTGTTCGACATGGGCGGCAATGTCGTCGGCGTCAATTCGGCGATTTATTCGCCCAGCGGCGGCTCGGTCGGCATCGGCTTTGCCATTCCCGCCAATCTGGCGCGCGACATCATCGGTCAGCTTCGCGCCTTTGGTCAGGTGCGCCGCGGCTGGGTCGGTGTCAACATCCAGCAAGTGACGCCCGACATCGCCGAAGGCATGGGCCTGCCCGGTGCCACTGGCGCGCTCGTCGGCAATGTCGCCCCGAACGGTCCGGCGGCGAAAGCCGGCATCCGCACCGGCGACGTCATCCTCAGCTTCGACGGCAAGCGCATCCCCGATCCCGGCACGCTGTCGCGACTGGCCGCCAGCACGGCGATCGGCAAAACGGTGAATGTCGAAGTCTTGCGCAAGCGCCAGCACCTCAACCTGCATCTGCAAGTTCTAAAGCTGGCCGAACCGCCCAAGCCGCAGCCGAAAGGCGCTCCCGCCCGGCCGCGCAAAACCTCTCAGCTCGGCCTGTCGCTGTCGCCGCTCGATGGCGGCGCGCGGTCGCAGTTTCAAGTGCCCGGCGGCGTCAGCGGCGTCGTTGTCACCGATGTCGATCCGGCGAGTGCGGCTTATGAAAAGAACGTCCGCGCCGGCGATGTGATCGTGGCGGTGCAGGATCAGCTCGTGCGCACCCCCGACGATCTCCAGCGCCGCGTCGCCGCCGATCTCAAATCCGGCCACCACATCGAGATCCTGCTGGTGAACCGCAGCGGCGCCCTGCAATACGTGGCGCTCAGGTTTTGACTCAAGTCGTCATGGCCGGGCTTGACCCGGCCATCCATTTCTCAACCCGCACAGCGTTCCAGATTTTGGCACCGCCTGGATGGCCGGCTCGGAGGCCGGCCATGACGAGATTGGGTGAAAGGCGCTACAGCCCGTACACCGGCGGTTCGGGAATCGGTGCTAGGGTCACGATCTCGTCTTCGCAATAGCCCTGCAAATACAGTACCGCGCGCAAATCGTTGTGGGCGATCGAGGTGCCTGCAGCAGCGGCCACCAGCGGTTTGGCGTGGAAGGCGATGCCGAGGCCGCCGGCTTGGCCAGCGCGTTCGATCATGGCGAGATCGTTGGCGCCGTCGCCGATGGCGAGTGCGTTGGCGGCCGTCAGCCCGAACCGCTGCAGCCCGCGTTCAAGCGCCTCAAGTTTGGCTTCGCGCCCCAGGATCGGCTCGCCGACTGTGCCGCTCAGAACCTTGCCGTCGTCGTGCAGCGTGTTCGATTGATGCTCGTCGAATCCAGCCGCCTCTTTCACCCGCGACGTGAAATAGGTGAAGCCGCCTGAGACCAGCAGCGTCTTGGCGCCGTTCGCCTTCATGGTGGCGACGAGTTCGCGGGCACCGCCGATCAGCTTCACCTTGTCGCGATAAACCTCGTCCAGCGCCGTCAGCGGCAGGCCTTTCAAAAGCGCCACACGCTCGCGCAAGGCGCCTTCGAAGGCGATTTCGCCGCGCATCGCGCGTTCGGTGATGGCGGCTATTTTCGGCCCGATACCGGCGAGGGCCGCCAATTCGTCAAGACATTCGCAAGCGACGATGGTCGATTCCATGTCGGAGACGAGCAGCTTCTTCTTGCGCCCCGCGGTCGCCACCACATTGAGGTCGGCCTTTAGCTCTGCGACGAGGTCGCCCGCCGCCGCGTGCGCCGCGTCGAGCACGCTGGCCGGATCGCCGTCGAAGCCGATGTCGAAAGCGCGGCCTTCTGCCAGCCAAGTGATTTCGCCGAACGAGCGCAAGCGGGCTGCCAACGGTCCGGCGTCTTGTGCAATAACGTTCAACACCGAGGAGAATCGCATTGCCGGTCTCACCTTACGATGCCGTGCTTATTGCAGGCCCGACTGCCAGCGGCAAGTCGGCGGCCGCGCTGGCCTTGGCCGAGGCGTTCGATGGCGTCGTGATCAACGCCGATTCGATGCAGGTTTATCGCGAGGTGCGCATTCTGTCGGCGCGGCCCTCCGAGGCCGATCTCGCGCGGGCGCCGCATCTTCTCTATGGCCATGTCGGCGTGGGCGAGCGCTATTCGGTCGGGCGTTATCAAATCGATGCCGCCGCCGCGCTCGCCGAAGCCCGTCGCCAGAATCGACTGCCGATTTTCGTCGGCGGCACCGGGCTTTATTTCGCGGCGCTGACCGAGGGCCTGGCCGAAATTCCC
>JAATGK010000413.1 GCA_015654715.1 Alphaproteobacteria bacterium | reverse complement strand
GCGGGTCGAAGAAGTCTGCGACGCGGCAGGGCTCGGCGATCTGAAGGCTCTCGATCGGGCGCTGGAACGGTTGTGGACGTCGGATATTTCGCCGGTTGCGGTGGTACGCCAGGCAATGGGGCATTTTCAGCGCCTACTCTTAGTGGCGACCGATGCGGCCCGTGGCGACGCTATCGAATTCGCCATCAAGAAACTGAGGCCGCCGCTGCATTTTTCGCGCGCCAATGGGTTCAAGCTGCAAGTTCAAAGATGGACCGAGCCCCGCCTCGGCGATGCCCTCGACCTGCTCTTGGAGGCCGAAGCGATGTGCAAAACGACCGCGGTTCCGGCTGAGGCCATGCTGGGCCGGGCGCTGTTTAATGTCGCGGCGATGGCAAAAGGGCGAATGGCGAGTAGGGCGTAGCGAAGTCGGAAAGATTCGTGCGAGCGGCATCGCTTGCCTCATCCCCCCCACTTCGCTATTGGCACTTCGCAACTCGCGGCGGAACGCCATGCTGAAGGTTCGCATCATTCCCTGTCTGGACGTGAAGGACGGACGCGTCGTCAAAGGCGTCAACTTCGTCGATCTGATCGATGCCGGCGATCCGGTCGAGCAGGCCATGCTTTACGACCGCATGGGCGCCGACGAGCTCTGTTTCCTCGACATTACCGCTTCCAATGAAAAACGCGCCATCATGCTCGATGTGGTGCGGCGGACGGCCGACGTCTGCTTCATGCCGCTGACGGTCGGCGGCGGCGTGCGCAATCTCGACGACATCCGCAGCCTGCTCCTGGCTGGCGCCGACAAGGTTTCCATTAACACCGAAGCGGTCAAGCGGCCGGAGTTCGTGCGCGAAGGCGCCGAAAAATTCGGTAGTCAGTGCATCGTC
Organism: Alphaproteobacteria bacterium; assembly: GCA_015654715.1. Classification (GTDB taxonomy): domain Bacteria; phylum Pseudomonadota; class Alphaproteobacteria; order Micropepsales; family Micropepsaceae; genus Rhizomicrobium. The sequence goes on along the minus strand of JAATGK010000413.1, from coordinate 4,889 downwards.
GCGGCGATCGATGCCAAACAAGTGGCGCCCGGCAAGTTCGAAGTCTTCACCCACGGCGGCCGCAATCCTACCGGCATCGATGCGATCAAGCACGCCATCAAGCTGGTCGATTACGGCGCCGGCGAAATTCTGCTCACGTCGATGGATCGCGACGGCACCAAGATCGGCTACGACATCCCGCTGACCAGGGCGATTTCGGATGCGGTGCCGGTTCCCGTGATCGCCTCGGGCGGGGTGGGAACGCTCCAACATCTGGTTGAGGGCGTCCGTGACGGCGGCGCCAATGCCGTCCTGGCGGCGTCGATTTTCCATTTCGGTCAATGGTCTATCGCGGACGCCAAGAAAGCCCTTGCCAGCGCCGGGATTCCGGTACGGAATAGCTAAAATAACAGAGATTGGTGGGAGATTTATGAGCGCGCCCGCGCGGCCTTTGCTCGTACCGGTTTCGGCGCGACAGCCTTTGCTCGACGCCCTGGTGCCGGCTGATGAGGCCTTGCGCGTCATCCTGTTCGAAGCCTTGGCGCAAGTGAACGCCAATGTGCCGGTGGTGGTGGAGGCGAAGAGCAGCGAAGGCTTGCATCAACTGCGGGTCGGCCTCAGGCGTCTGCGCACCGCGCTCAAGTTGACGCAGTTGCCGTCGCTGGCCGAACTCGATGCGCGGGCGAAAGTGTTCATCAATCTGGTTGGCACGGCGCGCGATCTCGACGTGTTCCTGGACGAGCTGTTCGTGCCGGCGGTGGCCGAACTGGGAGCGCGACACGGCTTCGACGTTCTGGCGGCACGGGCCGAGCGGCTGCGCGACGGCGCCTGGCAAACCGCGGTGGCTGAAATCGCCAGCCCCGAATTTCGCCAGTTCGACGAGGATGTGGCCGCGGCCGCGCGCGGCGTGACCTGGACCAGCGAGCCCACGACGATCGGCCCTTTGACGATCAGTGACGTGGCGCCGCCGGTGCTGGAGCTGGCACTGCATCGCGCCAAAAAACGCGGCCGCCATTTCCGCGAGCTTGCGCCGCCCGAGCGACACCGGCTGCGCATCGCCCTCAAGAAGCTGCGCTATGCCGCGGAGTTCTTTGCGCCGCTTTATCCGGCGAAGGCCGTGAAGGTCTGGATCGAGCCGTTGAAGGAACTGCAGGACATGCTGGGCCACTTGAACGACGTGGCGCAGGTGCGCGGCGTCCTCGGCCGGCTTCTCCTCAGCGAGGCCGAAAGTGCAACGTTGCAAGCCGACCTCAGCCACGCCGCGGGGCTGCTGCAAGGTTTCCATCAAGCGCGCAGCGGCGCCTTTGCCCACAAAACGCGCAAGCGTTGGAAGGCTTTTCGCGACACCGAGCCGTTCTGGATTTAATCAGCCGCGGCTTCGCAGTGGTGCATTCAGGCGCGCAACCGTCGGGGTGCCATCAGGAGCGAGGGACAGCACCAGCGCGGTCTTAAGATCGAGATCCGCGGGCATTGGCGCCGTCATGTCCCAATCGGTGGCGAGTACATAAGCGGCGCGCAGCACACCCATATGCGACACGGCGATGGCGTCGTCGCCTTTGGCCGCAATATCGTGGAAGAAGCTCCTGACGCGGGCATGCAATTCGCCGGTGGATTCACCGCCGGGGGGACGAAAGCTGATGCCGCGACCGGAACGCTCGAACGCATCCTCACCGTCGCGCGCCAGCATCTCGGCGCGGGTCAGGCCCTCCCATTCGCCCCAGTTCTGCTCGGCGAGCCGTGGATCAAGATGGACGTTCTTGAGGCCGAGACAGGCAGCAGTCTGACGGGCGCGCAGCTTGGGACTGCAATAGACCACGGCGTTGTCGAAGCCTTCCGGCGGCAGCAGTGCCCGCATTTTCGCCTTGCCGGCTTCCGACAGCGGCGTGTCGACGGTGCCTTGCACACGGCCTTCAGCGTTCCAATCGGTCGGGCCGTGACGGAGAAGAGCGATCCTCATGCTGTGAGATTACACGTCGATTTCGGCAATAATCGGAACATGGTCGGACGCTTTCTCCCAGCCACGCATTTTTTTGACGATCTGCTGGCTTTTGATCGCCCCTTGCAGCGCCGGGCTGACCCAGATGTGGTCGAGGCGGCGGCCGCGGTCGCTGGCTTGCCAATCGGCGGCGCGATAGCTCCACCACGAAAAGATTTTTTCCGACGCGGGAATGAACGCGCGGGTCACATCGGTCCAATTGAAGGCGGCGCGGGCGGCATTCAGCAGGCTGGTTTCGATCGGGGTGTGGGAAACGACGCTGAGAAGCTGCTTGTGGTTCCAGACGTCGTTTTCGAGCGGAGCGACATTGAGATCGCCGACCAGCACGACCGGAGTCTTGGCGCCGTCCTTGCGCTTGCCGAATTGCTTTTCGAGCCGCTGGAGGAAATCGATCTTGTGGGCGAACTTCGGATTTTGCTCGGGGTCGGGAATGTCGCCGCCGGCGGGAACATAGAAATCGTGTAATTCCAGGCCGTTTTCGAAGGTCACCGAGATGTGGCGGCAGTGGCCTTCGCGGCAGTAATCGCCGATCGTCTGCGCGACGAACGGCAGGCGCGAGACAATGGCGACGCCGTGATAGCCTTTTTGTCCGTGTACGGCCTGATGCTCATAGCCGAGCTTGGCGAACTCTTTGGCCGGGAACAGGTCGTTGGGGCATTTGGTTTCCTGTAAGGCAAGAACGTCAGGGGCGTGCTCGCGCAAAAACCGTGCGGCCAGCGGCGCTCTGAGGCGCACCGAATTGATGTTCCAAGTGGCGATCTTCATGACACCTCTTGCGGATAAAGCGGCCAGCGGGCGCGCGCTGGTGCATCGAGCGGATCGAAGCGGCCCAGGGCGGCGTTCTCGATGCCGGCCCAGGCGATCATCGCGGCGTTGTCGGTGCAAAGATGCACCGGCGGAACATTGAAGCTGAAACCTTTTTGACTCGCGAGTTTGGCGAGCCGGTCGCGGATCGCCCCATTGGCGGCCACGCCCCCGCCAACGACAAAAGCGGGTGTCATCTCGTTCGGGAAATCGCGGCGGAACATCGCCATCGCGGCGGTGGCGCGGTCGATTAGGATATCGATCACAGCAGCCTGGAAGGACGCGGCAACGTCGGCCTGGTTCACATCCCCGTTCTGGATCAGCTGGCGAACCGCGGTCTTCAGACCCGAGAACGAGAAATCGGCTCCTTCGCGCCCGCGCATTGGCCGTGGCAACGCGTAACGGGCGGGATTGCCCTGGCGCGCCACAATCTCGATCCGGGGTCCGCCGGGATAGGGCAGGCCGAGCAGCTTAGCGGTTTTGTCGAACGCCTCGCCGGCAGCATCGTCGATGGTGGTGCCATAGAGGCGGAACCGCCCCGGCCCTTCGACGCCCAAAAGCTGGCAATGGCCGCCGGAAACCAGCAGCAGCAGGTAAGGAAATTTGACCCCGGCCGAAAGCCTGGGGGAAAAGCCGTGGCCTTCCAAATGGTTGACGGCAATAAGCGGCTTGCTGGCGGCGAGCGCCAGGGCTTTGGCAGTGACCAGGCCGACCATCACCCCGCCGATCAAGCCGGGCCCGGCGGTGGCCGCCACGGCATCGACCTCGGCGAGCTTCAGTCCGGCGTCGGCCAGCGCGCGCGTCACGATGCCGTCGATCAATTCTACGTGAGCCCGTGCCGCAATTTCCGGCACCACGCCGCCGTAAGGGCGATGCTCCTCCAGCTGGCTGAACACGACGTTCGACAGGATCTGGCCTGGTCCGGGCGGGCAGCCGCGCACCACCGCGGCGGCGGTCTCGTCGCAACTCGTTTCGATCCCCAGGATGGTCCAGGAACGCTGGTTGGCAGGCTGTTCTCTCACGACAAAAGGCTGTAATCGAAAAAAACCATGGCGGAAAGCGCTCTTCGCATCGGGACCCGCGGTTCGCGTCTGGCCACTGCCCAGGCCGAGTTGGTGGCGCGCGCCCTTACCGCCGCCGGAACAGCCACCGACATCGTGCCCATTAAAACGACTGGCGACCGCATCCAGGACCGCTCGCTGGCCGACGCCGGGGGCAAGGGCCTGTTCACCAAGGAGCTGGAAGAGGCGCTACTGACCGGCAGGATCGATCTGGCGGTCCATTCGATGAAAGACGTGCCGGTCGCGCTGCCGCCGGGACTGGCACTGGTGGCCATTCTGGAGCGCGAAGACCCGTCCGATGTGTTCCTTTCGCGGGTTGCCCCGTCGTTGAAAGCGCTTCCCTCGGGCGCCCGTGTGGGGACAAGCTCGGTCCGCCGGGCGGCGCAGCTGCGGCGGATACGCTCCGATCTTGTTCCCGTCTTGTTGCGCGGCAATATCGACACCCGGCTCCGCAAGCTCAGCGAGGGCGGAATGGAGGCGATTCTGTTGGCGCTGGCCGGCCTCAAGCGCCTGGGGCTGCAAGAGCACGTAACGGAAATTCTGCCTACGGACGAATGGCTGCCGTCGCTGGCGCAAGGTGCGGTTGGGATCGAAATCCGTGAGGACGATGTGCGCGCTGCCGTGGCGGCAGCGCCGCTCGATCATACGCCGACCGCGATCGCGCTCGCCTGCGAACGCGCGTTCCAGGCAGCGCTCGACGGATCGTGCAAGACGCCGATCGCGGGGCTGGCGACCTTTGACGGCGCGAAATTGTCGTTCCGAGGCGAAGTGCTGGCAGCCGACGGCAGCGATTCGGTAGCAACCGGATTTGTGATCGATCACATCGGATGCGGGAAAACGGAATCAGTGCGCGCTGGACGGGAGGCGGGGATCAAACTAAAGCCGCGGGCGGCCAGGTGGCTCGCCGTCTGATATCAGAAATGGCGCGCTATTTCGCGCCTTCCGAAGTGTCTTCGGCCAGGGACTTGACGAGATCAAGTACACGCTTGCGCACCTTGGGATCCTTGATGCGCATATAAGCGAGAGAGAGCTGAAGACCGTCGCCGCTC
>JAATGK010000070.1 GCA_015654715.1 Alphaproteobacteria bacterium | reverse complement strand
AGGCGAAAGCGCCGTCGATGAATCCATGCTGAGCGGCGAAGCCGTGCCCGTCGCCAAAGCCAAAGGCGATGCGGTGACCGGCGGCACCCTCAACAAGGACGGCGCCCTCGTCATCCGCGCCACGCGCATCGGCGCCGATACAGTGCTGGCGAAAATCGTCGCGCTGGTGTCCGAAGCGCAAAGGAGCCGCGCCCCGACTCAGACGCTGGCCGATCATGTCGCGGCGTGGTTCGTACCGGTAGTGACGGCGATCGCGATCATCACTTTGATCGCCTGGCTGGCGTCCGGCTACGCCATCGATTACGCCCTGATGGCGGCAGTTTCGGTGCTGATCATCGCCTGCCCGTGTGCGCTCGGCCTGGCGACGCCGATGTCAGTGATGGTGGCGGTCGGCCGCGGCGCCCATGCCGGTGTGCTGGTGAAAAATGCCGCGGCGCTGGAGAAATTCGCTTCCGCCAAGGTGCTGGTGATCGACAAGACCGGCACCATCACCGAAGGCAAGCCCAAGGTGACCGAGATTCACCCCAAAACGGGCGTCGCCGAGAACGACGTGTTGACGCTCGCCGCGGCACTGGAAGCCAAAAGCGCCCATCCTCTGGCGCACGCGATTGCCGAACGCGCCAGCGGTCTGATGCTGCCCGAGGTGGCCGATTTCGCCAATGTCACCGGCAAAGGGCTGACGGGGCGCATCGACGGTGTGGCAGTTCTGGTCGGCAGTGAGGCGCTTCTCGCCGAACACGGCATTGCGCCCAACGAGCTGACGGACGATGCGGCGCACCTGCGTTCGGGCGGCGCCACCGTTATCTTTGTGGCCCGCGGGCAAGAGGCGCTCGGCCTTGTCGCCATCAAGGACCCGCTGAAAGCAGGCGCACGCGCAACGCTGGCGGCCTTGGCAGCCGAAGGTTTGGACATCGTGATGGCGACCGGCGATGCGCCCGAGACGGCGAACGCCATCGGCCTTGAAGCGGGGATCAAAACCGTCGCCGCCCGGCTGTCGCCGGAAGGCAAAGCAAAATTGGTGCAAGAAAAGCGCGCCGGCGGTGTGGTGGCCTTCGCCGGGGACGGTATCAACGATGCCCCCGCACTGGCCGCGGCCGATGTGGCGATTGCGATGGGCTCGGGCTCCGACGCGGCGATCGAAACCGCCGGCTTGGTGCTGCTCAAAAGCGACCTCGCGGCGCTGCTGCGGGCCCGGCGCCTGGCCAAAGCGACCCTCGGCAATATGAAACAAAACCTGTTCTGGGCGTTTGCCTACAACGCGCTGGGCGTGCCGCTGGCAGCGGGCGTGCTGTTTCCGTTCACCGGCTGGCTGCTGTCGCCGATGATCGCGGCTGCGGCAATGAGCTTCAGTTCGGTCTCGGTGATCGCCAATGCGTTGCGTCTGAAGGGTGCGAAGCTATAAATTGCCCGCAGGTCTTTCGCGGGAACCGCCGTGCGCAACGGATTGTGGCATCGTCTTTGGAACGGCTCGGGCAAGCGCAAGCCGTGGTTGCGCCGGATCGTCCTCGTCATCTTCGCCTTCCTGGTGCCGCTGCCGCTTTTGTACTTGGTGATCTTCCGCTGCGTGCCGGTGCCGCTGACACCGCAGATGGTGCTGTATGTCCTCACCGGGCGTGATGTGCAGCATTCCTGGCGTTCGATCGACGCCATGGCGCCGGGGCTGAAGTATTCGGTGATCGGCTCCGAGGACCAGAATTTCTGCACCCATCACGGCTTCGACGTGGACGACATCGAGCTGGCGCTGAAGGCGCATGAAGAGGGCAAACATCTGCGCGGCGCCTCCACCATCAGCCAGCAAGCGGCGCGGACGCTGTTCCTGCTGCCGGTGCGAAGCTGGGTGCGCAAAGGGGTGGAAGCTTACCTGACGGTGCTGGTCGAATTCACTTGGCCCAAGAAGCGGATTTTAGAGGCCTATCTCAATCTGGTCGATTGGGGTCATGGCAATTTCGGCGCCGAAGCCGCGGCCGAAGCTTATTTCCACACCAACGCGGGCGCGCTCTCCGGCAGCCAAGCGGAACGGATGGTCTCGGTCCTGCCCAATCCCGACAAATGGAAGGCGCAAAAGGCCGGCAAGCGCCGCATGTCCCGCGCCATCGCCCGCACCCACGAAGCCTCCGAGAACGGCATGGATTGGTGCGTGCGATAAAGGCTGGTTGTAGCGCGGCAGTTTCATTACATTGGTCACCATGCGTCGCTTAATCCATCTTGTATTCCAGCCCGCGTCCCGGCTTGTCCGGCTGGCGCTCGGCGAAAAACGTCTGGTGATCGATCCGCAAATGGCGGAAGACACCCATGCTCACATGCCGCAATTCATCGACCTCGACGGCACCACGGTGACCGGGCTGTGGGCCATCCTCGATCATCTGGAAGGGACTTATCCCGAAATTCCGCTGGTGCCCGACGACGCCATCGAACGCGGCGAGGCGCTGCGCTGGCTCGACTGGACCAACACGGTGCTGGGCGATTCGGTCACCCACAAGATCGTCTCGCAGAAGGCGAGCCCGCGCTACACCGGCACCTCCACGCGCTCGACGCCCGACATGAACGTGATCCGCGCCGGACGCGAGACCTTGCGCGAACTGATCCCGTTCCTCGGCAAGACGGTGGAGGAGCACGGCAATCTGGTCAGCCGCAACTGCAACATCGCCGATCTGGCACTGGGCGCGCATTTGTCGGCGCTCGACTACTTCGGCGAGATGCCGTGGGACAGCAATCAGGGCCTGCGCGAGTGGTACATGCGGATGAAGTCGCGCCCGTCGTTCCGTTCGCTGCTCGCCGACCGCGTGCCCGGCCAGCCGCCGATCAAATATTATGCCGATCTCGACTTCTGAGCTTTCCGGTCAGGTCCGCAACCGGGCCTTGAGCGAAGGCTTCGATGTCGTGCGCATTGCCAAAGCGGCCGCCACGCCGCAGGCCTCCGAGCGGCTGCGGGGTTTTCTCGGCGAGGGCCGCCACGGCGACATGGCCTGGATGGCGGCCAATGCCGAGCGCCGCGCCGATCCCAGCGTGCTGTGGCCCGAGGCCAAAAGCATCATCGTGCTGGGCGTCAATTACGGGCCCGATCACGATCCGCGTCAGGATTTGGACGTGCCGGAGGCGGGTGCGATTTCGGTTTATGCCCGCGGCGACGATTATCACGACATCATCAAAGCGCGCCTGAAGCGGCTTGGGCACTGGCTGTGCGAGACCTATGGCGGTGATGCCAAGGTGTTCGTCGATACCGCCCCGGTGCTGGAAAAGGCGCTGGCGCAACAAGCCGGGCTCGGCTGGCAAGGCAAGCACACCAATCTGGTCAGCCGCGACTATGGCTCCTGGCTGTTTCTGGGCTCGGTGTTTTCGACCCTGGAGTTGGAGCCCGACACGGCCGAGACCGATCACTGCGGCGGCTGCCATGCCTGCCTCGACATCTGCCCGACGCACGCCTTTGCGGCACCTTACCAGCTCGATGCGCGGCGCTGCATTTCCTACCTCACCATCGAGTATCGCGGCCATATTCCGCGCGAATTTCGCGCCGCCATCGGCAACCGGATTTATGGCTGCGACGATTGCTTGGCGGTGTGCCCGTGGAACAAATTCGCAGAGGTCGCGCACGAGGCCCAATTTGCGGCGCGCCCCGAGACGACCCGGCCCGTCTTGCGCAAATTGGTGCGGCTCGACGATGCGGCGTTTCGCGAGTTGTTCAAAAAATCCCCGATCAAACGCATCGGCCGCGACCGTTTTGTCCGCAATGTGCTGATCGCCATCGCCAACACGGGCGATGCGGCACTGGCGGTGGAAGCGGTGCGGCTTGCCGCTGATCCTTCGCCCTTGGTGCGCGCCATGGCGGCATGGGCGGTATCGCGGCTTCTTGCCCTGCCCGCCGTCCGGGCGCTGGCGGCAATTCATGCTACAAACGAATCGGACGCCGATGTGCGCCGGGAGTGGTTGCCATGAACCTTGTTGCCGACGAACGCTACTGGAAGAGCCTCGAACAGCTTGTCGCCAAGAGCCGCGTTGTGATCGACCGGCCCAAGGGCACGCGCCATCCGCGTTTTCCCGAGATGACCTATCCCTTTGATTACGGCTTTCTCGAAGACACCACCGGTAACGACGGGGCGGAAGTCGATATCTGGCGCGGCTCGATCGAAGGCGGCGCCATCACCGGCGTGACCTGCACGGTCGATCTGATGAAAAAAGACGCCGAAGTGAAGATCCTGCTCGGCTGCACGCCGGACGAAATCGCCGTCATCCACGAATTCTACAACACCGGCGTCTACATGAACGGGCTGACGATCATTCGCTGATCGCAGCAAACCGCATCTCACTTGCCGCCCTTGCTTTGCAATTCGCTGAGATAGCGCTTGGCATCGGCTGCGGTTTGGCCCTGCCCTGACGACGCGGCTTTCTGCCAATCCTTCTGGGCGCCGCCGAGATCGCCGGCGGAATATTTCATCTTGCCGCGCTCGACCAAAGCCGGCGGATAATCGGGATAAATCTCCAGCGCGCGCACGATATCGGAGGCGGAGTCGGCTTTGTGGCCTTGCGCCCAACGCGCGCTCGCGCGCAGCACCAAGAGATCGGCACGATTGATATCCTGCGACAGCGCCGCGGAGAGATCGGCCTCGGCGCCGCTCCAATCACGGATCAGACCGCGGGCCCGGGCCCGTGCGGCAAGCAGGCTGAGATCGTTCGGCTTGTCGGCCAAGGCGGCGGTGAACGACGGTATCGCCTGCACCGGCTTGTTCGCCGCCAGCCACGCCGAGCCGGCTTCGTCGAACAGCGCGGCGCGACCGCCGGCCGGAACGTCGCGATTGCGCCCGAGCGTATCGAGCACCACCGCCGCTTCGGCAAAGCGCTTCAGTGAAAATAGCGCCAGCGCGTGGCAATGCATCGCCGCGATGCCGCCGCCATGGGTCTGCCACACCGCCGCTTTCTTCTCCGCGGCCGCGGGGGCGCGGTCGACCATGGCGACGCAATCGTCGTAAGTCAGTTCTTGTGCCGCCGCCGGGGCCGTGACCGCGATGAGTGCCAGAACCAGCGCGCGCGTCAGCATGGTGCGATATCCTTCAAGACGTTGGCGATCGTTTGCTCGATCAGATGCAGATTGGCGGCGCTCGACAAGCGATGATCGGCGCCTTTGACCAGGGTGAAAGTGACGTCGCCGGAATAGACGTCGAGCAACTTCGCCCCGTGTTGCCAAGGCACGTCGCGATCATCGCTGCCGTGCAGGATGCGCACCGGCCCCGCGAGCGCCAGCGCCCGCCCCAGCACCAGATTTTGCCGCCCGTCTTCGATCAGGCCACGGGTAATGGCATAACCCTCGCCGTTTCCGGTTTGATAATTCCAGCTTCCCGTTTCGATGATCGCTTTGCGAATCTCCGGCGACATCTTTTTCCACATCAATTCTTCGGTCAGGTCCAGTGCCGGGGCGATCAGGACCACGGCAGCGACCCGTTCGGGCCGCACCGCCGCCACCAGTGTCGTGATCCAGGCGCCCATGCTGGAGCCGATCAGCACCTGCGGCCCGGCCGTCTGTTCGTCGAGCACGGCCAGCGCGTCGTCGCGCCAGCGCGAGATCGTCCCGTCTGCGAAGTCCCCCGACGAGGCGCCATGGCCGAAGTAGTCGAATTTCACAAAGGCGCGACCTTCGCGCGCAGCAAAGGCGGCAACCGCTTGTGCCTTGTTGCCGTTCATGTCGGAGTGGAGCCCGCCGAGCCAAACGAGGCCGGGGCCGCGCCCTGCAAGACGCTGGTAGGCGATTTGCTCGCCGTCGCGGCGGAGATAGTCGGTCATCCTTCAGTCCACTTCACGGGGCGTCATCGCATGTCCAACGATATTGTGCCATGCCGCGGGCATTCTGTTAAACTAGCTTCACTTTCCGGGAGAGCGAGATGAAGATTCGGCTGTTGTCGCTTTTGGCCGCCCTGGTGTTGGGCCTCAGTCTGTCCGGCCCGGCATTGGCCCAGGCCGACGTGCCTGTGGTCGCGGCCGTGCCGCACGCCGCCCCTACCACCAGGATCGAAGTGGCACAATTGCCGCCCGCGGGCGTCGCCAGTTTCGACGCCGTCAAGGCGACCGACGCCTATCTCGCTCAGGTTCCGGCCAAGGACCGGGCCCGCTCCGACGCCTATTTCGAAGGCGGTTATGTGCTGCAGGTCGTCGACCTGATCTATGCGCTGGTGGTGGCGGGGCTGCTGCTCTGGCTGAAGATATCGAGCCGGATGCGCGACATCGCCGTTTCCGT
>JAATGK010000260.1 GCA_015654715.1 Alphaproteobacteria bacterium | reverse complement strand
GGCGTCATGGTCTGCAAATAGGTGGTGAGATTGGCTAGCACCTGATGGGCCATGTCGCCATGGTCGCTCAAAGCTTCGCCAAAGCGCGCGGCGGCGATGCGGGCATGATCCTGGAGCAGCGTGTTAACCGTGGCGATACCCACCGCGCCGCCCAGATTGCGCATCAGATTGAAAACGCCGGACGCATCACCGATCTCGGCCGGTGCAAAGGACGACAGCGCCATGGTCACGCTGGGGACGATGCACAGCATCATGGCGAGGCCGCGGACGGCTTGCGGCAGGGCCAGTTCCCAGAATCCCCAATCGCTCGATTGGTTGGAGGTGAGCCACAGGCTGAGAGCAAAGAGGATAAGGCCGACGGTGATCATCCAGCGCATATCAACGATCTGGCTGAGGCGGGCGGAAATCACTACGGATAGAAGCTGGGCGATGCCGACCACAAAAACGGTGGTGCCGATCTGCAAGGAATCACAACCGCGCACGCGGGCGAGATAGACCGGCACGAGATAGATCGAGGAGTACATGCCAAAGCCGATGACCAGGTTGAAGACGCTGGCGAAAGCAAAAATCGGCTTGCGGAAGACCTTCAGCTTCACAATCGGATTGGGCGAAAAGAACGAGCGCTCCAGAAACAAAACGAAGGCGACCAGTGCTACCCAGCCACCCGTGGCAATCGTGGGATCGCCGAACCAATCTTTGCGCGGGCCTTCCTCCAACACATATTCGATGCCCGCGAGAAAGATCGCCATGGCGGCGAAATGGCTCCAATCGATGCGCTTGAACAACGATGTGTCGGGATGATCGACGCGGATGAGGATGGACGACGCCACCGTCACTGCGATCCCCGGCAGAATGTTGACGTAGAACAGCCAGTGCCAATTGAGCGCGTCGGTGATCCAGCCGCCGACCGTCGGGCCGATGGTCGGCGCCAGCACGCTGACCGTGCCGAGAATGGCCGGGATCAGGGCGCGGTCCTTGCCGGTGAAGATGCGAAAGCCGACCGAAAAGACCAGCGGCACCATGGCCCCGCCGGTGAATCCCTGCAGGGCGCGGAAAGCGATCATTGAGGGGATGTTCCAGGCCAGCGCACACAAAAAGCTGGACGTCGTGAAGAGCCCCGCGGAGGCAACGAACAGCCAGCGCGTCGACATCGCTTTGGCGAGATAGGCCGAGAGCGGGATCATCACCAACTCGGCCATCAGATAGGCGGTCTGGACCCAGCTCACCTCGTCGGGACCGGCGGAAAGTCCGGCCTGCACATCGGACAGCGAGGCCGAAACAATCTGGATATCGAGAAGCGCCATGAACTGGCCAAACGCCATTACCCCGAAAATCAGGAATTTGTGGCGTGTCGGCATCGTCGCCGGATCGGCAGACCAATCGGCGGCAAGCTCGCCGAAACGGGAAATCACACTTTTCACGCCGGGGCTCCTGGACAAATGATGATCGACATATATATGATGATCGTCATATTTGCAAGGACCGCCCAATGGACACCAGACCGGTTACGCCTGATGCCGCGCTCTATGAAGCCGCGCCGCAAAATCGCATCGCTCAGATATGGCGCAATCCTGCCCGGCGCAAACTGGCCGCCACGGGCGTGGCGCTTGCCGCGGCTTTGACCGGCGCTTTGTGGATCGCCGCCGCGCCCTCCACGGAAAGCACCGACAACGCCTATATGGCGGCCGATGCGACCGTCGTGGCGCCGAAAGTGCGCGGGCTCGTCGCTGCGATTTTGGTGCGCGATAACCAAGCCGTGCGTGCGGGCGATCCGCTCATCCGTCTCGATCCCGAAGAATTCGAGGCCAAGGTGAAAGGCGCCGAAGCCGATCTCGCCGATGCCGAGGCCGCGGTCGCTTCCGCCAAGGCCGCGCTGATCAGCCTGGATGCGGAGGAGCGGCTCGCCGGGGCGACGGTGAACGAAAGCCGCACCCAGATCCGCTCCGCCGATGCGGAAGCGGCGCGCGCCGATGCCGACCGCAAGCGCTATGATGCGCTCTTGGCGCAAGGCGCAGCCGCGCGCCGCGATGTCGACACCTATCGCACCGGCGCCATCGGTGCCGAGCAGGCGGCTGCCAAAGCCCGGGCCACGCTGGCGGTGACCGAACGCTCGGCGGATGTGACTGCCGCCAAGCGAGCTTCGCTGCAAGCGGATTTGGCCAAGGCGGAGGCGGCTCGCCTTCATGCCGTGGCGGCCTTGGATCTGGCCCGCCAGGACTGGCGCAACACGCTGATCCGTGCTCCCATCGCGGGTGTGGTCGGCAATCGGCAGGCGCGGGTGGGCGATTATGTGCAGCCGGGCAGCGCGCTGATGAATTTGGTGCCGCTCGACGCGCTTTATGTCACCGCCAATTTCAAGGAGACTCAAACCCGGGCCATGCGGATCGGCCAG
>JAATGK010000162.1 GCA_015654715.1 Alphaproteobacteria bacterium | reverse complement strand
GGTAACCAGCTTGTCGGACGAGACGACGTCGACGGTCGTGCGTTCGAGTTCCGCGCTTTCCATCTGGCTGGCGAGGGCGCGCTTCCAGACCAGTTCGTAAAGCCGCGCTTGATCGGAATCGAGCCGGTTGGCCAAGCTTTCCGGCAAGCGATGGAAGCTGGTGGGGCGAATCGCTTCGTGTGCTTCCTGCGCGTTCTTCACCTTGGAGGCGTAATGGCGCGGCACCTTCGGGACATAGCGTTCGCCGTAGCGTTCGCCCATCACCACGCGGGCTTCACTGATGGCGCTGCCGTCCATGGTGACGCCGTCGGTACGCATATAGGTGATGAGACCGACGGTTTCGCCGCCGACATCGATACCTTCGTAAAGCTGCTGGGCGACTTGCATCGTGCGTTTGGCCGAGAAGCCGAGTTTGCGCGACGCCTCCTGCTGCAAGGTTGAGGTGATGAACGGCGGCGCCGGGTGGCGCTTGACCGGCTTGGATTCGACCGAGCCGATCGTAAACTGGCGCGATTTGATCGCTTCCACGGCCGTTTTGGCTTCGGCTTCGCTGCCGATGCCGAGCTTGTCGAGCTTTTTGCCGTCCAGGACGGTCAAGTGCGCGGTGAAGGGTGTCGGCGCGGCGTCCTCGCCGTAAGCCAGAACATTGGCGTCGACCGTCCAATATTCCTGCGCCCGGAACTTGTCGATTTCGAGTTCGCGGTCGACCACCAGGCGAAGGGCGACGGATTGCACCCGGCCGGCCGATCTGGCGCCCGGAAGCTTGCGCCACAGCACCGGCGACAGCGTGAAACCGACCAGATAGTCGAGCGCGCGGCGGGCAAGATAGGCATCGACCAACTCGCCGTTGATCTGGCGCGGGTTGGCAATCGCCTCCAGCACGGCGTTCTTGGTGATGGCGTTAAAAACAACGCGTTCGACAGGTATTTTGCCGAGCGCTTTCTTGGCTTTCAGCACCTCCAGCACATGCCAGGAGATGGCCTCACCTTCGCGATCCGGGTCAGTGGCCAGGATCAGTTTGTCGGCGGTTTTGACCGCATCGGCGATATCCTTGATCCGCTTCTGGGCGCGCTCATCGATATGCCAGTCCATGGCAAAGCCTTCGTCCGGCCGCACCGACCCGTCTTTGGCGGGCAGGTCGCGGATATGTCCGAAGCTGGCAAGAACGGTGTAGCCGGGGCCGAGATACTTATTGATCGTCTTGGCCTTGGCAGGGGATTCAACAACGAGAACGTTCATCAGATACAGAACTCAGAATGGGTCGTGACCAGGGGGTTATGTCGGGAGGGGGGACACTGGGGGAAGGGGCAGAACGGTGTCAACGCGCGATTTGGGGTTTCTGCCGATACGTTTGATTGCAAAACGGCCGAAATGCGGGTTTTGTGTAACTAGTGGTTGCATATTGTGGGCAGATTTCCTAACCTGACGCGTTAGTAAACATTGTGAAACCCCAAAAATGCCGTCACCGTCTCTTACCGGGTTTTCCCCGGCCGAAACCGCCCATTACACCGAGGAAATGCTCGACAGCCTAAGCCGGATCGCGCTTCGGCAAGGGCAGTCGTTGCTGGCGCATTTGTTGGCCCTCGCCGCGGTAGAAGCCAAGATTCAGAGCAATCAAGGGGACCACGAGACCGCATTGCCGGGGTGACGGGTCAGCTTTCCTGCCAGTTCCAGCTCGAGCAGCACCGCGATCACCGCCGGGGCCGGGGCCTCGCACATCCGAATCAGCTCGTCGACCCTCACCGGTGCCGGCCCCAGCGCTTCCAGGACGGCGGCACGCACTTGATCGATTTCGCTCTCCGGCAGCGCGCCAGTTGTAGTGAGTCCGTCGCGCACCGGCTCGTCGAACCCCGCCCCCAGCATCGGGCGCAGCACCATGAGCACGTCGTCGGCGGTTTCGGTGAGGGTTGCGCCTTCGCGGATGAGCCGATTGGTGCCTTTGGCGCGCGGATCAAGTGGCGAGCCGGGCACGGCGAACACTTCGCGGTTCTGCTCCAGCGCATAGCGCGCCGTGATCAGCGAGCCCGAGCCTTCGGCGGCCTCGACCACCACCACGCCTCGCGTCAGGCCCGAGATGATACGGTTGCGGCGGGGAAAATGGCGCGCTTGCGGCTGCTCGCCGAGCGGCATTTCGGAGACGATCGCGCCTTCCGCAATGAGGCGGTCGTAGAGCCCCTTGTTCTCGGGCGGATAGATAATGTCGACACCGCCGGCGACCACCGCGATGGTGCCGTGTTTGAGCGCGCCTTCATGCGCCGCCGTATCGATACCGCGTGCCATGCCCGAAACGACGGCAAGTCCAGCCTCGCCGAGCGCAAAGGCCAGCATCTGCGCCAGCTTGCGACCGAGCGCAGAGGCGTTGCGTGCACCCACCATCGCGATCATCTCGCGTTGCAACAGCGTAGTATGACCCAGCACCGAAATCGTCGGAGGAGGCGGGTCGAGCGCCGCCAGCCCGCGCGGAAAATCGCCTTCGCACGAGGCGAGCACGCGGCCGCCGATGCTCTCCAGGGCTTCAATCTCGCGTTCGATCAGCGCCCGTTCCGGCACTTGGGGCGGAACCCCGCCGCCGCGCCGCGCCAATCGCGGAACTTCTTCGAGCGCTGCCGCCGCAGAACCGAAACGCGTAATCAGATGAGCAAATGTCACCGGGCCGACATTGGACGTTCGCGCCAGTTGCAACCACTGAACGCGTTCGGACGGCGAGAGCGTGCGGGACATGTCAGTCGTCCGAGTTTGCGGCGTCGGGTTTCTTGTTCCCGATGCGCGGCTCGGTGCCGTGCCACAGCCGGTAGATATTGTCGTGATGGGTGACGAAGATCACGATGGTGAGCAGCAGCGTGAAAATTGCTTCCGTCAGTTTGCCGGCGACCATCATATAGGCAGGTGCTAGCGCCGCCGCCGTCAACGCCGACAGCGACGAGTATTTCAGCACGAACGCCATGGCGAGCCAGGTCGCGATCACGAACAGCCCCACCGGCCAATAGAGTCCGAGCAGCACGCCGATGAAGGCGGCAACGCCTTTGCCGCCGCGGAACTTGAGCCAGACCGGAAAGATGTGTCCGAATACCGCCGCAAGTCCGGCGACCATGGCGCCCGAGGGTCCGAAAATCGCATTCGTCAGCAACACCGCCGCGGCGCCTTTGCCACCGTCGAGCAGCAAGGTCAGCGCCGCCGCCCATTTCTTGCCGGTGCGCAGCACATTGGTGGCGCCGATATTGCCGGAGCCGATCTTGCGCACGTCGCCGAGACCGGCGGCCCAGGTGATGAGAAGTCCGAACGGGATCGAACCCAGTCCATAGCCGATCAGCGTGGCCAGCCCGGCGCCGGTCCAGGTGAGGGCGGCCATGCCGTTCATCGCGGCGCTCCCCGATTGAACACGCATTCGCCGCCGATGAAGGTCTTCACTGCCTGGCCCTGGAACAGGCGGCCCTTGAACGGCGTGTTCTTGGAACGCGAGCGGAGCAGTTCGGGTTCGACCACAAAGGGCGCATCGGGATCGATCAAGACGAGATCGGCGGCTGCGCCTTGCTTCATCACGCCGCTGTCGAGCCCGAGAATCTTCGCCGGGGCCGAGGTCACGGCCTTCAGGACATGCAGCAGATCGGCGGCGCCGTCGTGATAAAGCCCGAGCGCCACCGGCAGCAGCGTCTCCAACCCCGCCGCGCCGAAGGCGGCTTGGGCGAAGGGCTGGCGCTTGGTGTCGGCCGCTTGCGGGTCGTGGCTCGACACGATGACGTCGATCACGCCGGAAGCGACGCCTTCCACCATCGCCACGCGGTCGGCTTCGGCGCGCAGCGGCGGCTTCACCTTCATAAAGGTGTAGTAGGTGCCGACGTCGAGTTCGTTGAGCACCAGATGATGGGCCGAGACGCCGCAGGTGATGGGTAGTCCGCGCGCCTTGGCCTTGGCGATCACCTCGAGCGAGGCGCGGCAGGAAATCTGGCCGAAGTGGTAGCGCGCACCGGTCAGTTCGACCAGGCGGATGTCGCGTTCGACGATCATGGTCTCGGCGAGCGCGGGCGCGGCGGGCAGTCCCAGCCGCATGGCGTATTCGCCTTCGTTGACGGCGGTGCCTTCGATGAGGTCGGGGTCTTCGGCGTGACCGACCACCAGCGCATCGAAGGTGGAGGCATAGGAGAGCGCCCGGCGCAGCACCCGGGTGTTGGAAATCGTGCGGTCGCCATCGGTAAAGGCCACCGCGCCGGCTTCCTTTAGGAGTCCGATCTCGGTCATCACTTGGCCGGCGAGGTGGCGGGTCAGCGCCGCCATCGGCAGCACATGCACGCGCGCGGTGGCTTCGGCCCGGCGGCGGATGAAATCGACCAGCGAGGGTTCGTCGATCACCGGATCGGTGTTGGGCATGACGATGATCGTCGTCACCCCGCCTGCCAGCGCCGCCCGCGAGGCGCTTTCCAGCGTTTCGCGATATTCGGTGCCGGGTTCGCCGGTGAAAACGCGCATGTCGATCAGGCCGGGCGACAAAACGAGGCCGCGGCAGTCGATCACTTCGGGATCGTTGCGGTCGATGTCGTTGAAGAGGCCGGCGCCAAGATCGGCGATCTTGCCGTTCTCGACCAGCAGACCGCCTTTGGCGTCGAGCCCGGTTGCGGCATCGACCAGCCGCGCGTTGCAGAAAACGGTGCGGCGGCCGCTCATAGGTGATGCTCCCCGGCGCACAGCCCGCGGCTCAAGGCATCCAGCACCGCCATGCGGATGGCGACGCCCATTTCCACTTGCTCGTGGATCAGGCTGACTTCGATATCGTCGGCGACGGCGGAGTCGATTTCGACGCCGCGGTTCATCGGGCCGGGATGCATCACCAGAGCGCCGGGATTGGCATAGGCCAGCTTCTCGCGGTCGAGGCCCCAATAGCGGAAATACTCGCGAGTGGAAGGCACGAATGCCCCACTCATCCGTTCGAGTTGCAGGCGCAGCATCATCACGATGTCGACGCCCTTGAGGCCTTCCTTCATGTCGGTGAAGGTTTCCACACCGAACCGCCCCACGGTCCCTGGCATCAGCGTTTTGGGTCCGATGAGGCGCACCCGGGCGCCCATCTTGCCCAGCAGATAGATATTGGAGCGCGCCACGCGGCTGTGCAGGACGTCGCCGCAGATCGCCACTGTCAGGCCCTGGAACTTCTTACCGCGGCGGCGGATGGTGAGGGCATCGAGCAGCGCCTGGGTCGGGTGTTCGTGGCTGCCGTCGCCGGCATTGACCACGCAGCAGTTCACTTTGCGCGCCAGCATCGAGACGGCACCCGAATTCTGGTGGCGGACAATGAGAATGTCCGGCCGCATGGCGTTGAGGGTGGTGGCGGTGTCGATCAGGGTCTCGCCCTTGGTGACCGACGAGGTTTTGACCGACATGTTCATCACATCGGCGCCGAGCCGCTTGCCCGCCAGCTCGAAGGAACTTTGGGTGCGGGTGGAGGGCTCGAAGAAGAGATTGATGACGGTACGGCCCTTCAGGACCGACACCTTTTTCTCTTTGGCGCGGCCGAGCGCGACATATTCCTCAGCGAGGTCCAACAGGCCGGTGATTTCGCCGACCGATAGCCCTTGGATGCCAAGTAAATGGCTGGATTGAAGGATTGGGCGAGG
>JAATGK010000147.1 GCA_015654715.1 Alphaproteobacteria bacterium | reverse complement strand
GGCTGCTGCGTGCACTCCCGCGCCAGGGCACCTGGGTCCAGCCGGAAGAGAATTGGAATCTGCTCGATCCTGATGTGCTGCGCTGGATGCTGGAGCGCAAAATCTCGTTCTCGCTGCTGCGGGAGTTCGCCGAAGTGCGTCTGACAGTGGAACCGAAGGCGGCGGCGTTGGCTGCCACGGTCGCCTTGCCCGAGATCAAGCGCACCATCCTCGCGGCGATCGAGCAAATGGAGCAGGCCGACCGTGACGACGAAGATCCGCTGCCGGCGGACATCGCCTTCCATCTGGCGGTCTTGCGAGCGAGTGGCAACCGGTTTTTTGCACAGCTCAGCGGCGTCACCGAGACGGCCTTGCGCTTCTCGATCCGCATGCAGAACCGCTACAAGGGTGTGCGCCGCGCCAGCGTGCCCGATCACAAACGGATTTCCGACGCCATTCTGGCGGGGGATGCTGCTGGCGCCGAAGAGGGGACGCGGGCCCTGATTCAGGAGGCGCTCGACTTGATTAATCGAGCGGATACGGATGCCCAATCCGAACCGCGCCAGAAGGCTCGCGGCAGCCGCGTTTGAGGAGCTGGTTTTGCAGCCTGTCCGAATTGGCATTGTGGGGTTGGGCAAGATCGCGCTCGAAGAGCACGTTCCGGCGCTGCGCGCCCATGCCGCCTTCGATCTCGTCGCGTGCGTCAGCAGCCGGACCAGTTTCGATGGACTGGCCTGTTTTTCGAGCATCGAACGGATGCTCGACGGTTGCGAGGGGCTTGATGCCGTCGCCGTCTGTACCCCGCCGCAGGCTCATTTCGCCGTCGCCAAGCTGGCCCTGCTGCGTGGCAAGCATGTGCTCTTGGAGAAGCCGCCATGTCCGACGGTGGCCGAGTTTGACGAACTGACGGCGCTCGCCATAGCGGCCGGGCGCACGCTGTTCCAGACTTGGCATGCCCGCGAGACCGCGGCGGTCGCTAAGGCGTCGCGTTGGCTGGAAACGCGGGTCGTACGGCGCGGCCGCGTCGTGTGGCGCGAAGACGTTCGCCAGTGGCATCCGGGACAGTCCTGGATTTGGCAGGACGGCGGCTTCGGCGTGCTCGACGCGGGCATCAACGCCATCTCGATTCTGACCAAGATTCTGCCCGAGCCCGTTGCGGTGGAGTCGGCGCATTTGCTGGTGCCGGAAAACTGCGCCAGTCCAATCGCTGCAACGGCTGTGTTTCGCACGCAAAGCGGCGCCATCATCGACGCGGAGTTTGATTTTCGTCACCATGGCAGCCAATCGCGCGCGATGCAGCTCGAAACCGATGGCGGCACGCTCACCCTTGCCTGGCCGGGCATGGAACCCGGCGGCACCGGCATGTCGGTCGAGCTTGGCGACCAGCTGGAGGAATATGCCTCGCTGTACGAGCGCTTTGCCGGACTTATCGCGCGCGGGGTTTCGGAAACCGACAAGCGGCCGCTGGAATTGGTGGCGGATATCCTCGCCCGTGCTACCCGTTCCACCGTCGCACCGTTTCACGAATAACTTTTCCCCTTTCCGCGGGCCCCGTCGCGGAGCATGAACCGAAAAAACTGCAGCGGCCCCCATTACGGCAAATTTTCTGGCTCGAGAATTCGGATTCGAACCTAAACATGCAGAGGCCGAACCGTATGACCTTCGCTGGCAATTGGGCTCGATATCCTCATAACGCTGCCGTGCCGATAAGATCGGCGGCCTCGTCAATAGCTTCATAGGCGCGATCGAGATCGTGCGGCGTCGCGCAATAGGGTGGCATCAGATAGATCACATTACCTAATGGGCGGATGAGAATATTCCTTTGGCGGAAGAACGCCCGCAATCTGGGGCCTGCTTCGGATAGATAGCCGGTTTTCTCGACGGCAATGTCGAGCGCCGCAATCGTGCCCAGTTGCCGGACATTGGTGAAACGAGGGTCCGACCGGAAAGCGGCCAGCCGTTCGCGCTGCATTGCCGCCAGCGTCTTGATCCGCAACGCGACCGGTTCGTTCCGCCAGACTTCGAGATTGGCCAACGCCGCCGCGCAAGCGATTGGGTTGGCGGTGTAGGAACTGCAGTGGAAGAACATCCGGCTGCGATCGTCGGACAGATGGGCTTCGAATATCTCCGGCGTACAAAGCGTCATGGCGAGCGGCAGCGCGCCGCCGGTAATTCCTTTGGATAGGCACAGGATATCCGGCGTTATGCCGGATTGTTCGCAGGCGAAAAGTGTTCCCGTCCGGCCCCAGCCGGTCATCACCTCGTCGGCGATTAGGCACCCTTTGGGGCTGTTTCACTTTCCAACATGGGCATTCTCCTGACGCGAACAGCACGGTGCCGTATTGTCGGCCACTCACTTGAATAATAGATAATCTATGAGGCTTACATGGCAGAAACGGTGGCACAACGAATTGCTCGCGTGATCGGGGAACGAATTGTTTCCGGAGAGCTTCTTCCCAGGACGCCTCTTCGTCAGGACCGGATCGCGGAAGAATTCGACGCCAGTCACGTGCCAGCGCGCGAAGCCTTCCAGCTTCTTCGCGCCCAAGGGCTTGTCACCAATGAGCCGCGTCGGGGCGTGCGCGTTGCACCGTTGGATTCGAACGCGATCCAGGAAGTCATAGAAATTCGCGCCGCTCTGGAGACGCTGGCACTTAAGCTGGCGATCCCTCGCATGAACGCGGCCAGCTTCGAACTGATTGAGCAAGTGCTCGCGGCAGGGGACCAGTCAAAAACCATGACGGAATGGGAGCACGCCAACCGAGCCTTTCACCGGGCGCTCGTGACCTCCTGCAAGATGCCGAGATTGCTGGCCATGCTGGACGATCTCCAGCTTGCAAACTCACGCATCATTTTCTCTACGACGCGCTCTTCGGGCTGGCGGCCGGGCTCGAGCTACGCTCATCGGCAGATCGTAAATGCCCTGAAACAGCACGACGCTGATGAGGCTGTAGCCCTTCTCGATGCTCATATTCACGGGCTCGAACGGAGCGCGGGCGGCGGGAGTTCAACATCGCCGCTTCCGGGGGCCGCTCACGATCATCAGAAGGCGCCCCACGGGTGAAGGCGGGCTCGGTGGTTCTTACGCCAACACGAACATGACCACGGTTGCGGCCGCCATCACCGCGGCCGAGACCCAGCCGAAGACGGCAAGCGCTCCCGATATGACGAAGCGGCCCATCTGACGGCGATCGCTCGCCACGACCATCAGAGCGATCATGATGGGAACCGCGATGACGCCATTAATCACCGCACTCCAAAACAGGGCGGACATGGGATCGAAACCGCAATAGTCGATGCCCAGGCCCAAACCGCAAGCGGCCGCGATGACGCCGTAAAAGCCGACCGCCTCCCAGGGTTTGTGGTCGAGCCCGCATTTCCAGCCATTGGCCTCGCCAACCGCATAAGCTGCCGAGCCCGCCAGAACCGGTATCGCCAAAAGGCCGGTGCCGATGATGCCGAGGCTGAACAGTGCGAAGGCAAAGTGTCCTGCGATGGGCTCCAGCGCTTTGGCCGCGTCGGTGGCGGTTTGAATATTGGTATGGCCCTTGGCGTGCAAAGTGGCGGCGGTGCTCAGCATGATGGCGAGGGCGATAAAATTGGAAACCGCCATGCCGGCGAAGGTGTCGATCTTGATCCGAGCCAAAGCACCTTTGGCTTGATGCGGCGCTGCGATGAGCGCCTTTTTCCGCGCCTCGGCATCGATTTCCTCCACTTCCTGGGCGCTTTGCCAGAAAAACAAATAGGGGCTGATCGTGGTGCCGAAAATCGCGACGATGGTGGTGGCCGAACGCGACCAATCGAGTTGCGGCATCACCAACTGCTGCAACGCATCAAACCAATCGACTTTGACGAGAAACAGAACCCCGACATAAGCGAACAAGACCAGCGTCAGCCATTTGAGAAAATTGGCATAGCGGCGATAGGGAATGAACATCTGCAAGATCAGCGAAAGCGCCGCAAAGCCGATGGTATAGACGTGTTCGTTGCCGCCGAGCGCCAGCGCGCCGACGGAGCCCATCGCCGCAAGGTCGGCGCCCAAATTGATCGTGTTGGCGGCAAAGAGCAGGGCGACGATCGCCATCACGGCCGGGCGGGGCAGGATATCGGCCATGTTCTTTGCCAAGCCGCAGCCGGTCACCCGTCCGATCCGCGCGCTGACCAACTGAATCGCGACCATCAGCGGATAGGTCAAAACAAGCGTCCAGACGAGGCCGTAGCCCGCTTGCGCTCCGGCTTGGGAATAGGTGGCAATGCCGCTGGGATCATCGTCGGCGGCGCCGGTGATGAGGCCGGGGCCGAGTTGGTTTCGTAGCGCTACCGAACGAACCCTTCGGTGCAGCGAGAAGGTTTTCGTCATCGCGAACTTTCTGTCATGACAAAGGGCTTTGCGGGCTCTACGGACGTTCGAAATCGCGCGGCGACGTGACGGTTAGGTCTGTCCCAGCGTGTCGTTCGGCTGCGGGCGAGTCTTTCTCGGAAGGAGACGATCATGAAGACTG
Organism: Alphaproteobacteria bacterium; assembly: GCA_015654715.1. GTDB lineage: Bacteria > Pseudomonadota > Alphaproteobacteria > Micropepsales > Micropepsaceae > Rhizomicrobium. The sequence continues at coordinate 114 of JAATGK010000147.1, read as the reverse complement.
CACGGACGACGGCACTATCCGCGATCTTACATGCCGGCGCCGCACCGCCAAGGCGGAGCCGAATTTAGGCATAACTCAGGGCGAACAGAACCAGCGCCACCATGGCGAGGACAT
>JAATGK010000016.1 GCA_015654715.1 Alphaproteobacteria bacterium | reverse complement strand
TGGCGGGGTCTTCGGCTTTGGCGTTCAGTTCATCGAGACGGCGGACGGATTTGTCCCAGTCAAAGATGCCTCCTCAGCAAGCCGATCGCCTGCTGGATTTCACTGATGGCGCGTTCGATTTCGGGTCGCATAGCTGTCCAATTCCGTGGGCTGGGGTGCCGGATATAGTGGTTCAAAAGCGGAGTTGCAAACGCGACGGTCCGGCGCGGGGACCGCAACATCTGGAGCGGGAAAAGCCGAAATCCACGAGCGCTTGATCTTGGATTTCAGACTCACGCGCTTTTTTCACCCCCCCCTTTCTGCCCCCGCGCCTTCGCGGGGGAAGTGGATCGCCGCAAGGCGGCGAGACGAAGTGCGCGCGCCGCCCCGCCCAAGGTACATTCGTTTTCAAAATTTCGAAGCTGGGGGCCGGTCCTCGCGAGAAGATGAAACCGCGACGCAAAATCGAAGGGTTCTAAACGACGCGCCATCACCCACACGGCAGCGACGCGGCATTACCAGCACGGTCAAACAGCCTCTGAGAGATGGGACGCGAATGGGCCGGTTGCGCCGGTGGTGGTGCCTGCGGTTGTTGGTACGTCGCCGCCAATCATCATCGCGGCCGGGGCGCCAAGTTCGCCGGGGGAACGGGAAGAAACTGAACCATTATGTGGCGGGTACGACGTGGCTCGTTCGTCTTAATCCTACCGGCATCACACAGTTGCCGAAGCACGTCATCAACGCGTTCGGCTTCGCACCCGCCCGCCACGACGCCCGCCGGAGCTGAAGCCCAAAAGATACGGAAGATCACGCCATGGATCATCGCACAACCAACACGTCTGGTTCGGCTGGGATCAGCCAGCGGCGTTTCCTGCAGCTGCTGGCGGGCGTTCCCCTTGTCGCCGGCGCCGAGGCCAAGGCGCGGCCGGTGATCGACTGGAAGAATACCAAGCAGATCATGGACGGCTTCGGCGTCTGCGCGGCGTTTCACGTCGCCAACAACATCCGGCAGGCCCCGCCCGACACGCGCACCGAGATTCTCGATCTCTTGTTCTCCCAAGAGCGCGGCGCCGGTCTGTCCTACGTCCGCAACATCGTCGGCGACGGCGGCGATGTCGGCGGCGGAAGGATGTGGGGATCGCAGCGCAACGGATCGTCGCCCACCATCGAGCCGCGGGAAGGCGAATGGAACTGGGACGGCGACGAAGAACAGCTTTGGTTCATGGCGGAAGCCGCGAGCCGCGGCTGCACCCGCCATATGTCCACCGCCTGGACCCCGCCGGCGTGGATGAAGGACAACGGCTCGGTGATCGACGGCAGCCGCCTCCGCGACGACAAATACCGCGCCTTCGCCGAATATCTGTCGGCCTATGTGCGCGGCTACAAGGACCATCACGGCGTGGTGATCGACGCCATCTCGCCCGCCAACGAGCCGAACCTGACGACGAAATACTCATCCTGCGTATGGACCGGGCCGGAATTCCTGCGCCTCGTGCGCGACCATATCGCGCCGGTGTTCGATCGCGACCGGATCACCGCCAAGCTGGTGCTTGGCGAATCCTGGTTCTGGAGCGAGGAGCTGGTACTCGAATGCCTGGCCGACCCCGTCGCCCGCGCCCGCGTCGATGTGGTGGCGGCGCACGCCTACACCAAGGACAACGCGGGGTACGAGCCGCTGTCGGTGCGCACCGGCCTGTTCCGTCACGCCATCGCGGCGGGCAAGCCGATCTGGCAAACCGAAGTGATGTGTTCCGACGCCAGCGACGCCTCAATCAACGAGGCGCTATACTGGGCCCGCCTGATGCACACGCACATCGTGGAAAACGACGTGGCGGCGTGGTTCTATTGGACGGCGGCGGTGTTCAATCACGGCCGCACCGGGATGGTGGAATACATCGTCCACACCAACCAGCTCACCGTTCCCAAACGCCTGTTTGCCATCGGCAACTACAGCCGCTTTGTCCGCCCCGGCTTCGTCCGCGTCGAAAGCGTGCCGCAGCCGGCGCCGGATCTCCTGGTGGCCGCCTTCCGCGATCCGGCCTCGTCGCGCAAAGTGGCCGTGTTGACCAATTGCGGCGCCGTCGCGCGCGAACTGCGCTTTGCCGTCGATGCACCCGAGGCCGCGCTTTACCGCACCTCATCGTCCGAAAATCTAGCAGCCGTCGGACGCGTCCGCGCCGAGGCCGGTCAGGTGACCGTGACATTGCCGGCGGCCAGCATCACCAGCGTGGTCATGTAGGACGGGATGGGACGAGCGCCCGCTGGGAATTGGAAAGCAAATGGGGAGATTTCACGCGTAACGACGCCCGCGGTCGCAAAGCCATCAGGTGCAGGATACGCCCGAGCGCGGTGTTGAATTAAGTATGTATGCTGAATTCTACACGGATTACCCACGCAAACTGTCACACGGTTGTAAAAACGGTGGAGCTCCCGCCGAAAGAGAACTAGCCTCCCAGTCATCAGTAAAAGGGGGCTTTAAATGACAACTCGCGTGATGGGCGTTGCCATAATGGCAATCGCCGCAGTTGGCCTGTGTGGTTGCGGAACAATCACTCAAGGCACGTCGCAAGACGTTACAGTTACGAGTACACCGCCAGGAGCGCATTGCGATCTTGTTCGAAAAGGCGAACACGTGGCCACTTTGGATAAGACGCCAGGCGTCGTGAAAGTCGACAAAACCAAGCACGACATCATCATGACGTGCACTCTTCCAGGCTACCAAGATGCCAATGTGAACCTCGAGAGTGGTTATGGTGCCGGAACGTTCGGCAATATCATTCTTGGCGGCGTTATCGGTTGGGGCATCGATGAGGCAACCGGAGCGGCGAATAAATACCCCTCCACTGCCAATGTCAGATTTGTTCCGCTGGGCTATTCGGCCCCGGCGGCGCCTCCACCGTCACCAGCGCCACAGCCGAATCCGACGGCTGCGTCACCCACATCATAATTCGAGAATACGTGGGATCACAAACGTACAAAGGCCAGCTCAAATGCTGGCCTTTGATTTGGGGTCCGGCATCAGAGCAAAGAATCCAATTCGGTTGCGTTGATGTCGCGGGACCGGACAAGCCCCTTCGTCTTCCTTCGCGCCGTGTTGCCCACGGTGTAGGGGCATGCATGCAGGCCGTTGCGCCCAATAAGCGGAGACAGCAACTAATACAGCCCGCCGGTGCCCTCTTCGACGCCGGTGGCGCCGTTGGGGGCGCCGGTGGCGGCTGGTTGGTCGCCGCCGATGATCATGGTCGGCGGAGCGCCCGGTTCGCCCGGCGCGGTGCCTTGCTTAAAGGCTTCCAG
>JAATGK010000397.1 GCA_015654715.1 Alphaproteobacteria bacterium | reverse complement strand
GCCGCACGTAAGGCATGTATTTCCGCCTGATGCTCGGCGTAAGGCCGGCTCATATCGTCGGCCTTGATGAAATCAACGCCCCACGACGCGTAGAGACGGATAAGAGAGTCGTAATAGGCCTGGGCGCCCGGTTTTGACATATCGACACCGTACATGTCGCCGTTCCAGGCACACACGCTCGCACGGTTTGCGATGTCGGCGGCGCGCGCTTTCGTGCCCAAAACCGGCGTATTCCGCGCCACCGCCTGGCGTGGAATCCCGCGCAGGATGTGGATGCCGAACTTCAATCCGAGGCCATGGAGATAATCGCCGATAGGCTTGAATCCCAAACCGCCGGCGGCCGACGGAAAGCGGTTGGATGCAGGGATCAACCTGCTCCACTCGTCCATGGTCAGCACGGCGCCTTGGCGATAATCGAAACTGTTTGCGCCCGGCTCATACCACTGGATGTCGATCGTAAAGACGTCATAGCCGTGCGGCAGAAGCCGTTGCGCCATGATGGCTGCGATCCGGCGGGCATCATCCTCGCGAATGGTGGGCCCGAAGCTATCCCAAGAGTTCCAGCCCATCGGCGGCGTCGGCGCCCAGCCGCGAAAATCCACCTGCGCTGCGGCGCTTCTTGCCAGAACCGGCACCGCCGCAAGCCCTGCGAGCGTAGTCCGGCGCGTGAGCTTGATGCTTTTTGCCATGGTTTCTCCCACGCAACGGGCGAGACCCTGACAAGTCCCGCCCGTTTGTAAGCGCGTGTTACTGCGCGCTCAGCACGACAACAGATTTTGGCGGCAGGCTGAGCGTGAGCTGATTGCCCACGATCTTGGCGCCGTCGAACGCTACCGGATGGACCACCTGCGGTTGGTCGAAGGTATTGTGGGCGTCCATGGCGTCGGCCGTCAGGATTTCGCCTTTGACCTGCCCCGCCCGAAGGCCCGTGATAATCGCAGACACCTGGGCAGACTTGTGGGGGTCGAGATTGGCAAGCCCGATCACGATGGAACCATCTTTGGCCTTGGCCGCCGACGCACTTACCTGTGGCACGGTCCATTTGCCGTAGGTGTAGGTGCCCGTCTTGATCTCCACCGGCAACGACGTGGCGTCCTGGAACGGCCTATACATATGGAACACATGGTACGTCGGGGTGAGGATCATCTTGGGCCCGTCGGTGAGGACCATGGACTGCAAGACGTTGACCGTCTGCGCGATCGAGGTCATGCGCACGCGGTCGGCGTATTTGTGGAAGATGTTGAAGTTCGCCGCCGCGACGATCGCATCGCGCAGCGAATTCTGCTGCACCAGAAAGCCCGGGTTGGTGCCCGGCTCGGACTTATACCAGGTGCCCCATTCGTCGATGTAGAATCCGACCTTCTTTGGCGGCGCTGCGGGATTCTTGGCCTGCGCCTTGGCTTCGATCGCGCTCATCAAGGCATCATGCTTCTTGATGAACCCTTCAATCTTCAGCGTCTGGGAAAGCGTGTTGATCCAACCGGCCTCGGTGAAGCCGGTCGCCGTGTCCTTGTTTTCCCACTTCGGCCCGAGGATCGTGTAGTAATGGAACGAAACCGCGTCCATGTCGGCGCGCGCGTTCTTCATGAGAGTTTCGGTGAAGTCGGTGCGGGCGTCATTGTCGCCGCTCGCCAGCAGTTCCGGGCGGGCGCCGGGTGGCGTCCGCAGGAACGTGGAATACTGGTTATAAAGGTCGGCGTAATACTCGGGGCGCATGTTGCCGCCGCAGCCCCAGGTCTCGTTGCCGATGGCATAGATGGCGACTTTCCAAGGCTTGTCGCGTCCATTCGCCCGGCGCTCCTTGACCAGCGTGGTGTCCTGATCGCCGGTCATATACTCGAGCCACTCGGCGGCCTCTTGCGGTGTACCGCTGCCGATGTTGGCATTGACATAGGCATCGGCGCCGATCAGATCGATGAAATCAAAAAACTCATGCGTGCCAAAAGTGTTGTTGTCGGTGACATTGCCCCAGCCGTTGATCCGCACCGGGCGCTTTTCCTTGGGGCCGACGCCGTCGCGCCAATGGTAGTAGTCGGCAAAGCAGCCGCCGGGCCAGCGCACCAGCGGCACCTTCAACTCCTTCAGCGCCGCGACCACGTCGTTGCGGAAGCCGCGCGTGTTCGGGATGGGCGAGTTCTCGCCGACATAGATGCCGCCATAGATGCCGCTGCCGAGATGTTCGGAGAACTGACCATAGACGTTCTTGTTGATGACGGCGCCCGGCCGGTCGGCATGGATGGTCACACTGGTTCCAGGCTGCGGCTGCGCCGCTACGGCTGGGGACGTGACCAGCGCCAGAGCGAGCAGTACGACCGGAGCACAGCTTTGACTGTAGAATTTCATCACGCGTCTCCCAAAGAGTTCTTGTTCTTAAAGCTTTCATACGTACGACGGCAAAGCACCGGACCGGCCAAACCGATGTTAGTCCCCCACCCCCGCCGGGATTGCGTATTTGTTCGGTGCACCGGGCGTCGGTAGGTCGGTGGTGACCTGTGCGCCCTTGGCATGGGCCAGAGTCAGTGCCTTCGCGAATGTGATTCCCGTGCCGGAAATCTGTGCGCCAGCCGCGTGCGCGGACTTCAGCGGCGCGGCGAGAGTGACTTCGACGCCACGGGGACCGAAGCCGACGGCGCGGACGATGGCATTCTCAACGTTCGCGGCGCTGTCGATGGTGATCGTTTGACCGGCGCTGAAAGCGCTCGCGTTATCGACTTGTATCGTCGTCGCTCCCG
>JAATGK010000095.1 GCA_015654715.1 Alphaproteobacteria bacterium | reverse complement strand
TTATGCGATGTGGTGGATCCGCGCCTCGATCCAGGAATTCATCCTGCGCTCGTGGAGCTTGGTGAAAATCGGCACCACCACCGATCAGAAGAAGCTGTTCTTCAACCTGCGCAAGGCCAAATCGAAGATCAACGCCATCGAAGAAGGCGATCTGACGCCCGAACATCTGGCGGTGCTGTCCGAGCAGCTCGGCGTCGCCGCCACCGAAGTCACCAGCATGAACCGCCGCCTGTCGGCGCCCGATAGTTCGCTCAACGCACCGCTGCGCTCGGAATCCGAAAGCGAATGGCAGGACTGGCTGCCCGACGAGACCCTCGACCAGGAAACCCGGCTGGCGGAGACCCAGGAAGTCGACGAGCGCAAAGCGCTGCTCGCCGCGGCCTTGGGCGAACTGCCCGAACGCGAACGCGAGATCATCCAGGCCCGCCGCTTGCAGGACGATCCGGCGACGCTGGAAGAACTGAGTCACAAATTCGGCATCAGCCGCGAGCGCGTGCGCCAGATCGAAGTGCGCGCCTTCGACCGCCTGCAACGGAGCATGAAAAGCGCCCTGCGCGACAAACGCGCCGCGATGGCAGAACTCAGGAACGCGGAGTAAGATCCGAAGCGAGTCAGCCGGGGGGCCTCGATGCGTCCGATTGTCCGTTCGCTTTTTTGTTTCATGATGCTGGGTGCGACCGCATCCACTGCCGATCCGTGCGCCAATCCGCCAGCCGCTGCGATTGCGTATCTGAAAGCGCATCCAGGGTGGAAAATCCTCAGCGCCGCGGACCTCCAGCCTGACGACCGGTCGCTGTGGACACATGTCCATAAGAACCTCTGCCCTGGAATGGCGGAGGTCGATTTCGACGGCAGCGGAAACAAGTACGTTGCGTTGACGGTGATCCGGCCGGACAAAGACTGGTTTATCGAAACGATCGTCATCCTGCGCGACGGCAACGACAGATTGGACGTCCATACGTTATGGCACGACGAACCGGGCTACGACGTGATATGGCGCTTTGGACCAACGACCGTTCAAGACTGGGAAAATCCAAGAAAGAAAATGCGTATTCCGCACGACTCCCTTGTCGTCGAGCGATTGGAATCCGCAACGCGGCAGTATTATTTAAAGGACGGCAAATTCCGCTTCGTGCAGACGTCCGACTGACTTTGGTCGCGCCTAAAGCAGAATCCCAGTGCCGCCTGCCTTCAGCCGCTGGCGAAAGGAGTTCTTGCCGTCCAGGCGGCGCTCCCAGATGTCAGCAATTTTCCACGATGCATCGGCGGGGCGAAGGATCGCGATCCAATAGTGCAATTTGCGCGGATTCAATACGACGCGATCACATCCAGCCAGTCCGGCAGCTTGGCCAGCAAGGCCGGGGTGAAGCCGCCGACGAACATCAACAGCGCCAACCGCGACACGTCGCGCCAGCGCACCGTGAGACCTTCGAGCTTGGTCCCCAGCCAGCCTTCCATCCGGATGGGCGCGCCGGGGTCGTCCGCGAAATGTTCGGCAACGCCGCGCTTCAATTGCCAGAAGGTCACGACCACGCCGGTGAGCAGGAGAAACTGGAAGACAAGATCGGAATAGAACTGCACCGCATTGTCGCGTCCCCAGGTGAGGGGAAACTGCACCACCTGATAGAGCAGAAATAACAGATAGAAAAACAGCACCTGGCGGGCCCGGCGGTTGTTCTCGTCATCCTCGCCGGCTTCGGCGGGCAACGGCCGGGTGGCAACCAGCTGGTAATAGAACGCGCGCACGTCGCGGCTATTCTTCGGCAACGTGACAAGCGCAAACATCAGAAAACAGATCGCCGCTACGACGCGGTTGGTGCGGGCGCGCTGCGAATAGCCGGAAACACGCACCACCTGATCGCGATGCTGCTGATAGAGAGGCCGGAAATGCCGTGACGGCTGTTGCTGCGTCGTGGCCTGCGCCGCCGCCGGTTGATGCACGGCTGGCGGTAACGGCCGATGCATGGCGGGCGCGGGCCACGGCGACGTGTAGTGCTCTTGCGACGAAACGACCACCGCGGTGCCGATCACCGCGACTCCCACGAGCACCAGCGCCCAACCCCATGTTCGCATGCCCACCCCTACCCCATTTAGGGGCGAACTATACGCTACCAGGAGGCTAGGAAAACCGCTTTTCGGCACGGAAACCGCACCCGCAATGCCTCCCGCAAGGCGATAGTGGATTTCAATCGCGGTCCGTTTTAAAAGGCAGCCAAGTTTACGACACGAAAACCAGAGAACTTGAATGCCCATCGCCACCATCGGCCGCACCTTCCGTTTTGAATCCGCACATTTCCTGCCGAAGGTTCCCGAGAGCCATCGTTGCCGCAATTTGCACGGCCACAATTATCGTGTCGAAATCGTGCTTCGGGGCGAGATCGATGAGCGTGGCTTTGTGAAGGATTTCGGTGAAGTCGATGCCGCGGTCACCCCGCTCATCGCCCAAGTCGACCACAAGCTGCTCAACGAAGTTCCCGGCCTCACCAACCCCACCGCGGAAATCATCGCCCGCTGGTTCCTCGACCACCTCGCCGCCGCGGTGCGCGTGACAGTGTGGGAGAACAACGACTGCTGGGCCGAAGTCAGCCGCTGATCGTCTGTCACATGGGGACCTCCATGCAACTCAAGCTCTGGCAGATCGATGCATTTGCGGCGCGGCCGCTGGAAGGCAATCCCGCCGGCGTGGTGCCGCTGACCGCGTGGCTGGAGCCCGCCCTGATGCAGGCCATCGCGCGCGAGAACAACCTGTCGGAAACCGCGTTCCTGGTGCCGACGGCCACCGGGCGCTATGACCTGCGCTGGTTCACGCCGGGTGGTGAAGTCGAGCTTTGCGGCCACGCCACACTGGCGAGCGCTTGGCTGTTGTTCGAGGAATTGGACCGGGGATTGGCGCGCGTAACATTCACGACGCGCTCGGGCGAATTGATCGTGGCGCGCGGCGAAGACGGGCTCACCATGTCGCTGCCTGCCGACCCGCCCAAGCCGTTCGAAGCGCCCGCCGGATTCGCCGCCGAGATTGGCGCGGCACTCGGCGTTGTCCCGCCCAAGGAACTCCACCGGGCGCGCTATCTTCTCGGGCTGTGGGACGATCCCAAAGTGATACGGGGGATTCGCGATTGCGGTGAGATTGCCCGCGTGCTGCGGAGCCAGCAACTATGGGGAATGGTCGTCACGGCATCAGGCGACGAGGGCTACGATTTCGTCTCGCGCTTCTTCGCCCCCGACAAAGGCGTGCCGGAAGATCCGGTGACCGGCTCCTCGCATTGCATCCTGACGCCGTTCTGGGCGCAGCGCTTGGCGAAAAAGATGATGAAAGCGCGGCAGGTCTCGCCCCGCGGCGGCGATCTCACCGTCACCGACGACGGCGCACGCACCGTGATCGCAGGAACCTGCGCGTTGTATTTGACGGGCGAGATTTTCGTCTGACCTCGTTGTCATTCCCGGCCGCGAATACGCTTCGCCTGGGATGATAGTCAGAGCAAATTTTTCTCGCACGTGCCGGCGGCGGGTTGCTTGCCGGGCTCTTCATCAGCCATGACGCGCATGCGGAAGAAATGCGGCCGCGCCCCGTCAGCCGAGAGATCGGCGAGCTTGACCATGCCGGCCTGGGTGATCAGCGATTGATTCTGCGCCACAAAGATCGCGACGAATTCCGGCCACCAGGCGATGTCGCCGGTTTGTGGGCTACTGACTTCCTCGAACCGGGCCGAAACCGGAAACTGGCTGGCGGGAATGAAGCTGTAGCTGAGGCCGGAATTGCAGAAAACGCGCCAGACATATTCCGAACCGTCGTCATGATGGCGGCCGAGCGAGGCAACCTGCGGCTCGGACGTGGTCTGAATGGCGGCCAAAGACGGAACAGCGAACGTGACCAAAGCCGTGACGGCAAACAGAAGTCGGCGCATGAAAGTCCTCACCGGAACGTTGTCTTGTTTCTACCCAACCCCTTAACGCAGCTTGCGGAATTCACCATCTTCGGCGCGCCGTTGCGGTCTGAATGCGGTTATCGGTTAACCGTCTGTCCCAGACTGGGGCCCTCATTGATCCATTCCGAGGACAGTGCAAGACACTTGCCGGAATAATCCCCAGCCACGCGGAGGCCCGCTTCGAACGCTGGAGTAATGCCGCTATACTGGCGCCATGGACCGGCCGCTGCCCGACGACCCGATTCTCGCCCGCCTCAAGCGCGAACTTGAGGTGCTGTACGGCGTGCGCCTGAAACAGGTGCTGCTCTACGGCAGCCGCGCCCGCGGCGATCATCGCGACGACAGCGATTACGACGTGCTGGTGGTGCTGGAGGGGCCGGTCGACTGGTGGGCCGAGATGGAGCGGCTGGGCGATATTTCTTGGGCGATCGGCATGGATACCGCCGGAAGGTATGTCCTGTCGCTGAAACCAGTTACGTCGGATGACCTACAAAAACGAACCGGCTTTATGCACAACGTGCGCAATGAGGCCATTTCGCTGTGAGTCCGGAAGCAATCAATTACCAGTCCCTCGCGGATATGCTACTGGAACGAGCCCAACGCGCGTTCCTTGCCGAAATCTATGAAGATGCCGCACGGGGGGGGCCTATACTGCGGCCTTAAACGCGGCACGAGCCGTCCTCTTCGAAAAAACTGGATTGGCCGTGAAATCACATTCGGGCGCGCGAACCAAAATCCTCGAACTGATCCACGACGGCCTGCCATTCGACGGCGAAATCGCCAAGTTTCTGCAAGACGGCTTCGATACCAAACAAGGTGTCGATTACGGCGACGGTCCATGGTTCGTCGATCGCGCGACAGCGGAATCCTATCTGGCTCGCGCCGCGGCATTTCTTGCCGAAGCGCGGCGGGTTTGCGTATAGCGAATTAGAAGGAAACAGATTCGCCGTTATTGTTTGTTTTACATATTGTATTCGCGGCAAGCCCGGCCCCGGCCGCGACAACATCGGGATATGTCCCCGAACGATTCTTGCTCATTCAATATTTCAGTCCGTTGCGTAACTTTCGTTTGACTAGGCGCCGGAGATTCGTTATCTACGTAACTGGGCCACGCCTCCCCAACGAGGTGCTAACATTCTGGAAGGAATGTCGGATGACAAACGATCCGCTGGCTGTGCGTCCTGCACGGCCTTTTTTTTCGTCTGGACCTTGCGCCAAGCGCCCGGGCTGGACTCCGCAAAATCTCCAACTCGATACGCTCGGCCGCAGCCATCGCGGCAAGCTCGGTAAGGCGCGGCTGAAGGAAGCCATCACCCGCACCAAGGCCGTGCTCGAACTGCCGGCCGATTATCGCGTCGGCATCGTGCCCGCTTCGGACACCGGCGCTGTCGAAATGGCGCTGTGGTCGATGCTGGGCGCCCGCCCGGTCGATCTGCTCGCCTGGGAAAGCTTCGGCGAAGGCTGGGTCACCGATGTGGTCAAGCAGCTCAAGCTGAAAGACGCGCGCATCTTGAAAGCCGGTTACGGCGAAATTCCCGATCTCAAGCAAGTCGATTTCAGCCACGACGTGGTGTTCACCTGGAACGGCACGACTTCGGGTGTTCGCGTTCCCAATGGCGACTGGATCCCGGACAATCGCGAAGGCCTGACCTTCGCCGATGCCACCAGCGCCGCGTTTGCCCAGGACATCGCCTGGAACAAGCTCGATGTCGCCACCTTCTCCTGGCAGAAGGCGCTCGGCGGTGAGGCTGCTCACGGCAATCTGATTTTATCGCCGCGCGCCGTTGAACGGCTGCCAACCAATACGCCGCCATGGCCGCTGCCGAACATTTTCCGCATGGCCATGGGCGGCCAATTGATCGCAGGCATATTCGACGGCGAGCCAATCC
>JAATGK010000404.1 GCA_015654715.1 Alphaproteobacteria bacterium | reverse complement strand
GGGCGCCGAAGTGGTCTCGCGCGCCGCCGGTGGCGATGCGGCCGGGCTTTGCTTCGATGCTTATACCCGCGCGCGCCAAGCCGGCGCCGATGTCTTGTTGATCGACACCGCCGGGCGGCTGCAAAACAAAGCCGGGCTGATGGCCGAGCTTGAAAAAATCGTGCGCGTTCTCAAGAAGCAGGACCCCGCGGCACCGCACGGCACACTTTTGATCCTGGATGCGACCACCGGGCAGAATGCGCTGTCGCAAGTGGAAGCCTTCACCGCCGCGGTTCCGCTCACCGGCTTGGTGATGACCAAGTTGGACGGCACCGCCAAAGGCGGTATCCTGGTTGCACTCGCGGCCAAGTTCGGCATACCTGTCCATTTTATAGGCGTCGGCGAGCACGAAGAGGATCTGCAGAGTTTTTCGGCGGATGTCTTCGCCAAAGCGCTGACGGGGGCGGCATGAATCCGCAACTAAGACGCAGCCTAGTCGACTTCGGCCCGCTGCTGCTGTTTTTCATCGCATACAGACTATTCGATTTCAAAGTGGCGACGGCCGCGGTGATGGCGGGCGCGGTGGCCGCCGTCGTGCTGGGCTATGTGTTCGACAGAAAGCTGCATCCGGTGCCGCTGGTGACCGCGGTGATCGTGCTGATCTTCGGCGGGCTAACGCTTTATCTGAACGACAAAATGTTCATGAAAATGAAGCCCACGATGATCTATGGTCTATTCGCGGTGACGCTGCTGGGTGGGCTCGCGTTCAACCGGATATTCATAAAATACATATTTCAGGCGGCCATCTCGCTTGACGAGAAAAACTGGCGTGTACTGACGGCCCGCTTCGGCGGCTTTTGCATCGGCATGGCGCTTCTCAACGAATTGATATGGCGGAACTTTTCCGATGGCGCGTGGGTCACGTTTCACACCTTCGGCGCCATCGCGCTGACGCTGCTGTTTTCGTTCAGTCAGGTGCCGTTCCTGCTCAAGCATCAAATCGCATCAGACGCCGAATAATCCGCTTGCAATCGTCCAATCGCGCCGCAACGCGTTGCCTCGACGCACCTCTTCGCGGTAGACAGAGTTGTCGGCCGCGTTATGGTTGGTTATTGTTTGGCCTTCACGTCAGCGTGTGACGTTGAACGTCGATCATTTAGTAAAATGAAAAAAGTTGTAGCGCAGGCGTATATCTGCTGAGTTGATATTGCGGAGCCAGGGGGCATAACGATGAAAGGTCAGCGCAAAGTGAACGGGGGCTTTGAGCTTGCGGAAGCGCCTTCCCACCTTATCAAGCGTTGCCAACAATATTTTGGTGATCTCTACGCCCGCGAAGCCGGTTCTTGTGAGCTGACCAAGCAGCAGTTCACGGTGCTCGCGGCGCTCGAGAACAACGAAGGCGTCAGCCAGACGGCGCTGGTCGAAATGACGGGCATCGACCGTTCGACCTTGGCGGAAATGGTCCGCCGCATGCTCGAACGCAACCTGGTCAGCCGCGAGCGCACCGAGAAAGACGCCCGCGCCAACGCCGTCGCGATCACCGCCAGCGGCCGCAAGGCGCTGCGCGTGGCCCGCTCGGCCGCCGATCGCGCCGAGAAGGCGCTGCTCGACGCGCTGCCGCCGGCGGAACGCACCAAGTTCATCAAGGCGTTGTCGGCGATTGCGACAGCCGGTGAGGCGTTTGCTGCCAATGGCGCACCGAAAACCCGCGCCAAGACGCGCAAGCGCCGGGCCTGAGTTTTATATCAAATCTTTATATCGACGTTGCTGCCCGGGCGGACATAAGCGTTGGCTGGTTTGACGCCGGCCGTCGTGCGCGGGCCCGGCGACGTGGCTGCGGGCGCGGTTTGCCTGGCTGAATCCTGGGCCGCATCGCGGCGCACAGCGGCTTGCGGCGTCGGCTTGAAAGCGATCGGCTCGAACGGTGTGGTTGGACCCGGGGTGCGGACGGAGGCTTGGCTTTGCGAGGCCAGGAGATTTGCGGCGCTGATCTGCATGGCAGGGAGAATTTCAGAGATTGGTTTCCGAATCCTTTATTTCGGCTAACCGCTTCTTGGCGCTACGCCATTTGGCATAGGCCACGGCAACAGCGGCTACCAGAACCGCGCCGCTGACGGCGTAGGCGCTCCACACATAGACGGCGTAGGTCGCAACTCCCATGCTCATGCCCTCCCCGTGATCCTGAGGACCGCGGCCTTACGCTCCAGGATTGTTGTCCGCATACGAACGATCCAGAGGGAGAAGAACAACAGCGTATAGGCCAGCGCCATCACCGCCAGCGGCCACAAGAACACCGGCGCGATCGAGGGTCCGCCCTTGCGCAACAGGCTTTCGCCCTGATGCAGCGTCGTCCACCACCGAACCGAGAAGTGGATGATCGGCAGATTCACGGCGCCGACGATGGCGAGAATTCCCGATGCACGCACCGCGCGCGTTTCGTCTTCAATCGCGTTCCCCAAGGCCATGATGCCGAGATAAAGGAACAGCAGCAGCAGGAACGACGTCAAACGCCCATCCCAGACCCAGAACGCACCCCACATCGGCCGGCCCCAGAGCGATCCGGTGACCAGCCCCAAAGCCGTGAACACGGCCCCGAGCGGCGCCGCGGTCTTCATCGCTACATCAGCCAGCGGAGCACGCCAGATCAACCCAACCGCTGCGGCCAGCGCCATCAACCCATACGCCATCATCGCCACCCACGCTGCCGGCACATGCACGAACATGATGCGCACCGCATCGCCTTGCTGGTAATCGGGCGGCACCGAGAGAGCGAGCGTGAGACCCACCGTGAGCAGAACGGCCGTCGCGACCGCGAGCCACGGCAGGACTTTGCCGCTCGCATCCATGAAGCGCTTGGGATTGGCCAAAGAGAACATCGCGATACCTTAAGATCCGAGATTGAGCCGTACGCCTGCTGCCGCTGCGAAGGGCGATAACACCACGGCCAATAGCGAAAACGCCGCCAGGAACAGGAAGGCGCCACTCGCGAGCCCGTCAAGCACCGCCAGCACCGCGCCAGAACCGAAGATCACCACCGGCGCGATCAGCGGCAGCACGATGAACGGCAGGATTAAACCGCCGCGGCGGATGGACAGCGTCAGCGCCGCACCGATGCCGCCGATAGCGCTCACGGCCGGGGTGCCGATCAGTAGCGATGCGACCAGCGCGCCGGTCCCGTTTGCCGGCAAACCATAAGCGACTGCGAGCACAGCGGCGATCAGGGTCAGCGGCAGACCCGTCGATAGCCAATGGGCGGCGATCTTGGCCAGCGCCACGGCTTCCAAGGACAGCGGCGACAGCGCCATCAAATCCAGACTGCCGTCCTCGAAATCGGCTTGGAACAGACGGTCGAGCGAAAGCAGCGCCGCCAGTACTGCTGCCACCCACAACACACCGGCCGCGATGCGGGCAAGCAATTTGAGGTCGGGCCCAATGCCGAGCGGGACGAGCGTTGCCACCGCGGCGAAAAACGCGAGCGCCAGCGCCGCCCCGCCCCCGGCGCGCAGCGCCAGCACGAGATCGCGAGCGATCAGACTGCGCAGCGCGTTCATGGCCCCCCCAAGTGCAAGGTCAGCCCATCCACCCCGAGCGGTTCGTGGGTCGCGGCGATGGCGATGCCGCCAGCAGCGCAATGAGCGCGGACGGATTGTGCCACCAGCACCTTGCCGGCCGCATCAAGCGCCGCCAGTGGCTCGTCGAGTAGCCAAAGTTTGCGCTTCGTCAGCGTCAGCCGCGCCAGGGCCAGACGCCGTTTCTGCCCCGCCGACAGGAATTGCCCCGGCACCTCGGCCAGAGGCGCCAAACCGAACGGCGCCAGCGCCGCCGCGCCATCGCCGTAAAGCTTGCTCCAGAATGAAAGCTGCTCGCCAACCGTAAGTTGCAGCTTAACGGCATCCTGGTGACCGAGCCAGCCCACGGCCCGCGCCCGGTCCTCGCCGTCGGTCAGGATCGCGCCAGTTTCCGTCCGGATACGGACAATTCCGGCAGCGGGTGTCAGGAATCCGGCGATGATGCGGAGGAGGCTGGTCTTGCCGGCGCCGTTCGGCCCTTGCAGCGACACGAAAGCGCCTGCAGTGAGCACCAGGCTCAACGCCTCGAACAGCACCCGGTGGGCCCGGACGCAGGTCAGCTTGTCGATGTCGAGCGCGAGGGTCATCCCGGGTACGATGTGTAGAGCGCTTCCCGGAAAGTGGGAACCGGTTTTCGGACAAGAAGCGCGACAATCAAAGAATCTAGATCAGGCGGGCGCTGTCGCCGCGCCTTTTTCCGGCCCGAAACGGTGACGAAAGGATCGCCACAATTCGCTCACAAATTGCCGCGGGTGCGAGGCAACTTGCGGCCATGGAAAAACTCAGGCAGTATCAACATCTTACCAAGTCAATTGCGCCGCACCCCTTGCTGCAACTGCGCAAAAAGGCTGGACAGGGCCCCGTTTGTGGGCTTGGTTTGATTTCAAATCGAATGCCCCTGAAACGGCAGACAGAAACGGGAATGCGCGTGGCGGAAGACCTTAAGGCCGAAGCGCCGGTCATCATCAAGAAGTACGCCAACCGGCGGCTCTACAACACGCAGACCTCGAGCTACGTGACCCTCGACCATTTGAGCGAAATGGTGAAGCAGGGCACTGACTTCGAAGTCCACGACGCGCGTACCGGCGACGACATCACCCGCTCCGTCCTCACCCAGATCATTTTCGAGGAAGAAGCTAAGGGCCAGAACCTCTTGCCGATCCGTTTCCTGCGCCAGCTCATCCGCTTCTACGGCGACCCGATGCAGTCGTTCGTGCCGGGCTATCTCGATCTTTCCATGCAGAGCTTCGTCAATAACCAGAAAGAGATGCGCGAGCGCATCGCCAAGGTTTTCGGTAGCGGCAATCTGGCGGTGGAAGCGCTGGCGCGAGAGAACATGGCGATGTTCGAGCGCACCATGCAGATGTTCGCCCCCTTCGCGCCGCCGCAAGACCCGCCGACGGAGCCAACCACCAACGATCTCAGCGACCTGAAGACCCAAATGGAAGAAATGCGCCGCCAACTGGCCGAGTTGAGCGGGCGCAAATAGGACGCGGCGCGGCGAAAGGCCTTAGCCCTTCTTCCATTCCGGATTGAGCACCGGCTCGCCGAAAAAGAATCCTTGGAAGGTGTCGACGCCGAAGCTCTGCAGCAAATTGGCTTCTTCGTCCGAGCCGACCCATTCCGCCGTCGTTTTCAGGTTGAAGTTCTTGGCGAGGTCGACCAGCGTGCGCACGAAGACTTGGTTCTCGGGCGACGTCATCAACGCGGCGACGTAACTGCCGTCGATCTTGACCATGTCGACGCGCAGCATCTGCAGGTTCCGGAACGAGGTATAGCCCGCGCCGAAATCGTCGATCGCGACGCGGCAGCCGAGCTCGCGCAGCTGGCTGACGAAATTCGCGTTCTCCTCGAAATGATGCAGCGCCGCGGTCTCGGTGAGCTCGATGATCATGCGGCTGGCGATGCTCGCATTGGCGCGCACATGGTCGATGAAGGATTTGAGCCAGGACGGATCGCCCGCCGTCGTCCCCGACACGTTCACGCCGAGGGTCAGAAGCGGGTGGGAATGGAGCATGTCGACGGTCATCTCGAGCG
>JAATGK010000127.1 GCA_015654715.1 Alphaproteobacteria bacterium | reverse complement strand
TCGCGGCGGGCGCCGCCGAACGCGGCATCGAAGCCGTAGTGATCGAGCGCCTGCTTCAGGCCCTCGGTCTTCATCACTTGGGTGTGCAGCGCCGAGCCGGAATCGAACGGGTTGATGCCGCGGCGGACGCCGTCCTGGTTGATGTGCACGATCAGCTTGAGGCCCAGCCGCGCCGCGGTGGCGTCGCGAAAGGCGATCATCTCGCGGAACTTCCACGTCGTGTCGACGTGCAGCAGCGGGAACGGCGGCTTCGACGGATAAAACGCCTTTAGCGCCAGATGCAGCATCACCGACGAGTCTTTGCCGATCGAATAAAGCATCACGGGATTGTCGAAAGCGGCGGCGACCTCCCGCATGAAGTGGATGCTCTCGGCTTCCAAGCGCTTGAGATGAGAAACTACAGGCGTATCACTGGACAAACTCGGAACCCCCGAAGATTTTCCGTGAAATAGGCTTATCCGGCGGAAGATTCAAGCGCTTGATTACACACCCGTGCAACGTGTGCCGCGCCCGCCATCTCGCAATGGGGCGTTCTTCAGAGCCGCGACCGGCGCCTTACGCTTTGTGCTCTAGCCCGTAGAAGTTCTCGAAGCGGGCGATGTCGTCGGCGCCGAGATAGGGGCCGGATTGAACCTCGATCAGCCGCAGCGGGACCTTGCCGGGGTTCTCCAGCCGGTGCTTTTCGCCCAGCGCGATGAAGGTCGACTGGTTCTCGTGCAGGATCGCGACTTTGTCGCCGCTGGTGACGCGGGCCGTGCCTTGCACCACGATCCAATGCTCGGCGCGATGATGGTGCATGTGCAGGCCGATGCGTTCGCCCGGTTTGATCATGATGTGGGTGACCAGGAAGTTGTCGCCGCGATCGACCACTTCGTAAGAGCCCCAGGGCCGGAACGCGACGGTGTGTTCCATCGGCTCGGCACGACCGGCGGCCTTCAGCTTGTCGACGATGGCTTTGACGTCTTGGGCATGGGCCTTGTCGGCCACCAGCACGGCGTCCTTGGTGGCGATGACGACGAGATTTTCGACGCCGACCAGCGCCGTCAGCATGCGCTCGCTGTGCACGAAGGAAGACTTGGTGTCGTGCACGACCACGTCGCCTTGCAGCACGTTGCCGTCCGCGTCCTGCTGGCGGATTTCCCACAGCGACGACCACGAACCGACATCGTTCCAGCCGATGTTGCACGGCACCACCGCGGCGCGTGCGGTTTTCTCCATTACCGCGTAGTCGATCGAGATATTGGGCGCCTCGGCGAAACGATCCGCATCCAGACGAATGAAATCGAGATCGCGCACGGCTTTTGCCACCGCCTCGCGCACCGGCGGCAGAATGCCGGGCGCATATTTTTCCAGTTCCTCGAGCAGCACGTCGGCGCGGAACACGAACATGCCGCCGTTCCAGAAATAGTTGCCATCGGCGAGATAGCCCGCGGCCGTCGCCGCATCCGGCTTTTCGCGGAAGGCGCGCACCTTGAAGGCGCCGTCCGCTTCGGCGAGCGCGTCGCCGCGTTCGATATAGCCGTAACCGGTTTCGGGCGCCGTCGGTTTGAGGCCGAAGGTGACGATGTTGCCGGCCTCGGCGGCTTTCACGGCAATGGCGAGCGCGGCCTGGAACGCAGGCTCATCGCTGACGACGTGATCGGAGGGAAACAGCGCGATGATGGCTTTGGGATCATTCTCGCCGGCGACCAGCGCCGCCACGGCCGCAGCAGGCGCCGTGTTGCGGCCGACCGGTTCCAGCACGATGGCGCTGGGCGCCAGGCCGATCTCCTGCATCTGCTCGGCGACCAGGAAGCGGTGATCGTCGTTGCAGATCAGGATCGGCGCCGCCGCCCCGGGAAGGCGCACGCGTGCCACGGTTTCCTGGATCATGGTGCGGTCGCCATGCAGCGGTAAAAGCTGCTTGGGCAGCGCGCCCCGCGACAACGGCCACAACCGCGTGCCGGAACCGCCAGACAGAATCACCGGGAAAATCGTCATTGCTGCAGGCACCCTGAACATTCGCCGGCGACCATAGAAGGTCACGGCGCGGATTGGAATCACATGCAAGACCACAAAATGTAGTGCAACTAATATGCACTATATCTAGACGTCAATCACGGGCAAGCACGCACACCAAGTGGTGCTGCGTCAGGGTTTGGCACAGCTTCCTGGCAGCAGGTGTATCCGAAACCGCCGCCCGGAGCCGCCACAAACGTCCTTTACTGGGAACATCGACCGGGACGATAACCGGCGTGAAGCCGCGCAACGCGTCCTCTGAAGCGGCGGCAATCTTGTCCCAGGCGGTATGTGCCGCCGCGTCGTCCTGGAAGGCGCCGAGCTGGATCAGAACGCCCTTGCCGGCAGGCTTCTGCACGGCCGGCACGACCATCTGGGCCACCGGCGGCGGCGCGACGGCTTTGGCGGCAGGCTCGTCACCATCGTCCCGTCCGCGGCGCAGACCGGTATCGGTTTGTAAATGCGGCTCCAATAGCGCCGTCAGGCTCTGCGCCGCCGGTGCGAAGCTGGGATTGGCCGCCAGCGCCTTCTGGAAATAGCCGCGAGCCGCCTCCTGATTACCTTCCGCGACGGCGATTAAGCCAAGATCGTTGTAAGGATACTCGCGCGCGCCACTCGGGCATTTCAGCGCCGCCCAGTAGTCGCGCTTGGCCTCCCCCAGTCGCCCGGCGCGGCGAAAGGCATTGGCCCGGTTGTTGAGCGCCGGCGCCAGTCCGCCGTCGCGGCGCAAGGCGGCACTGTAATCGGCCACTGCCGCGCGCATGTTTCCGAGGCCGTCATAAGCAACGCCGCGATCGAACAGAGCGCGGGCCGAATCGGCGTCGGAAAGCGCTTTTGCTGCAATAACGCGTGACAGTTGTTCGATCGCTTCGCCGTACCGTCCTGCTTGTTCCAGCGCGATGGCGGCTTCCATCTGTCCGCGCGCCAGCGCTTCGCCGGACGGCGCGGGTAGCGGCGCTGCCAACGCTGTCATGAGAACCAGAATACCCACAATGCGACCCAGGCGGCGCACACCGACCCTCTAAGTACCTGCACTTTGCGAGTAGACGCAAACCGTGCCGATATGCGAATAAAGAGTGCAAAGCATGTCAACTTACGCACAGGTTCCTATGACGACTCCGAAACGCGTTCGCAAAGCCGTTCTGCCCGTTGCCGGTCTTGGCACCCGGTTCCTTCCCGCCACCAAAGCCGTCCCCAAGGAAATGCTCACCATCGTCGACAAGCCAGTGGTGCAGTATGCGGTGGAAGAGGCCAAGGAAGCGGGCATCGAGCAGTTCGTGTTCGTCACCGGCCGCGGCAAGCAGGTCATCTCCGACCACTTCGATCACGCCTACGAGCTCGAAGCGCAGCTCGCTGCCCGCGAGAAGACCGAAGAGCTCAAAAGCCTGCTCGAGATGCTGCCCAAGAGCGGATCCGTCGGTTTCGTCCGCCAGCAGAATCCGCTCGGCCTCGGCCATGCGGTGTGGTGCGCCCGCCATTTTATCGGCAACGATCCGTTCGCGGTGTTGCTGCCCGACGATCTGATGGTCGGCAAGCCGGGCTCGCTGGCGCAAATGGTGGAAGCCTACAACCGCGTCGGCGGCGGCTGCATCGTCGCGGCGGAAAACAAATCGCGCGAAGAGACCAAGCGTTACGGCGTCGTCGATCCCGGCAAGAAGAACGGCAATGCCACCGAAGTGAAGGCGCTGGTTGAAAAGCCCGATCCGGACAAGGCCCCCTCCACGCTCTGCATCATCGGCCGCTACATCCTGCAGCCGGAGATCTTCACCATACTCGACCATCAGGGACGCGGTGCCGGCAACGAGATCCAGCTCACCGATGCCATGGCCAAGCTGATCGGCACCATGCCGTTCCATGCGGTAGAAACCACGTGCGAGCGCTACGACTGCGGCGACAAAGTGGGCTTCTTGCACGCCAACATTGCGGTCGGGCTGAAACGCCCCGACATCGCCCCGGCGCTGCGCGAGATTCTGAAGAAGTACACCTAAGCGGTGCGTTCGCCGTAACGGTGGAGGAAGCTTCGCGCGAAATCCGCAACGCGGCCTTCGGCGATGGCGCCGCGCAACGCCGCCATCAAGTCCTGGTAGAAAGTCAGATTGTGCCAGGTCAGCAGCATCGCGGCGATGATCTCGTTCGCCTTCACCGCATGATGCAGATAAGCGCGGGAGAACTGGCGGCAAGCCGGGCAGCGGCAAGCAGTATCGATCGGGCCGGTGTCCTCGGTATGGCAGGCATTGCGTAAGTTCAGGGTGCCGTCCCAGGTGAAGGCCTGAGCATTACGGCCCGAGCGCGTCGGCAGCACGCAATCGAACATATCGATGCCGCGCAGCACGCCGCCGACGATGTCATCCGGTTTGCCGACGCCCATCAGATAGCGCGGTCGGTCGGTCGGCAGATGCGGCACGGTGAAATCGAGAGTCTCGAACATCATCGCCTGCGGTTCGCCGACTGCCAGGCCCCCGACCGCGTAGCCGTGAAAACCGATGTCCTTGAGCGCGAGCGCCGAGCGTTCGCGCAAATGGGCGAAGGTGCCGCCTTGGACGATGCCGAAACAGCCCTTGCCCGGCTGCTCGCCGAACGCCGCGCGCGAGCGCCGCGCCCAGCGCATGGAGAGCGTCAGCGATTTCTCGATCACGTCTTCGCTGCCGCCAAAAGCCGGACATTCGTCGAGCACCATCTGGATATCGGAGCCGAGCAGGCGCTGGATTTCCATGGCGCGTTCGGGCGACAGGAACTCGGTGGCGCCATCGATGTGCGACTGGAACTTGACGCCCTCTTCGGTGATCTTGCGCAGCTTGGCCAGACTCATCACCTGGAAGCCGCCCGAATCGGTGAGGATCGGCCGCTCCCAGCCGCAGAATTTGTGCAGGCCGCCCAGCCGCGCCACCCGCTCGGCCCCCGGACGCAGCATCAGATGATAGGTGTTGCCGAGGATAATGTCGGCGCCGGTCTCGCGCACGCTTTGCGGCAGCATGGCCTTGACGCTGCCCACCGTTCCCACCGGCATGAACGCCGGCGTGCGGATATCGCCGCGGCCGGTGTGGAGAAGGCCGGTGCGCGCGGCGCCATCGGTGGCGGCGATTTCAAGGGCAAAAGATGTTTCAGACACGGAGGATCAGCTCGGCAAAACAGGAAGACCGAGGCTCACTGCCACCCGCCGGACCCGTTCGTCAAGGCTGAGCATGGCAAGATCCGCAATGGCGTTGCCAGCGATAAGTGCCGAAGCCACGTGCAATGCGTCCAGGGCCCGGATCGGATCACTCGGAAATTTCTGACGCGCCCTTTGAATAACCTCGGGTGAAAGTCGCATGATGGTCCAGTGCGAGGATATCTCTGTCAAACGCGCATGCAATTCCCCTGCATCCACCTCGCTCAATTCCCCAAGTGCAACCACCCGCCAGATCGCCCTGTCGCATTCGACTAACGTCAAGTCGGACGATGCAACTGCTTCTGCGCTTTCGAGCGCTTCGCTGATATGAGGCTCAGTATCCTCGCTGAATAGCCACGCCAATATCGCGCTCGATTCAGCGTAGAGATTCATCGGTCATCGCCGCGCACTGCGCTCAACAATTCCGCGGAACTGATGCTTATCTTCAATCGCTTCATCGGGTGATAGAGTGCTTTGCGATCTTTGATCGGCTTGCCCAACGTGGCTTCGCCCCGGCGGACCATTTCGAGCAATGCGGCATTTTCAGTCGACGTCGTAGGCGTTAGTTCTGCGATCACTTCGCCCCTTTCGGTCACGACCACGGTTTCGCCGGCGCGTACCTTGGCGATGTACACGTCCAACCGATCTTTCAGCTCGTGCAGGCCAATTCTGGTCATATATGCATTGTACCTACAGGCACCTACAATCGCAAGTTATGCCCGAAACAACAGGCACGCATCGCCGTAGCTGTAGAAGCGATAATGCTCGGCGATCGCCTCGGCATAGGCCTTTTGCATGGTTTGCCGCCCCGAAAACGCCGACACCAGCATGAACAGGGTCGAGCGCGGCAGGTGGAAATTCGTCAGCAGCACCTCGGCGGTGCGGAATTGGTAGCCCGGGGTGATGAAGATGTCGGTTTCGCGCGCCATCGGATGAATCACGCCATCCGGCGTCGCGGCGCTTTCGAGGGTGCGCAGGCTGGTGGTGCCCACCGCCACGATGCGCCCGCCCGCCGCCCGCGCGCCATTCAGCCGTCCGGCTGCGCCCTCTTCCAGCACGGCATATTCCGAATGCATCTTGTGTTCCGACGTATCGGCGGCCGAGACCGGCAAAAACGTCCCGGGCCCGACATGCAGGGTAACATGCTCGCGCCCCACGCCCGCTTCGGTCAACCGCGCAAACAGCTCCGGCGTAAAATGTAGACCCGCGGTCGGCGCCGCCACCGAGCCCGCCTCGCGGGCATAGATGGTCTGGTAATCGGTGGTGTCGCGCGCATCGGCCTTGCGCTTTCCGGCGATATAGGGCGGTAGCGGCGTTTCGCCTTCCGCTGCGATGGCCGCGTCAAGCCGCGCGCCGGCAAGCGCAAAACCGATTTCCACTTCGCCCGCGTCGCCGCGCGAGACGACTGCTGCCGCAATGGATTGGCCCAGCTTCAGCAAATCACCGGGATGCAGCTTCTTGGCCGGGCGGGCAAAGGCGAGGAAGCGGTCGGGGGCGGTGCGGCGATGCAAAAGCAGCTCGATCTTGGCGCCAGGACTGCCGTCGCGTTGGCGCACGCCTCTAAGCCGCGCCTGAATCACCTTGGTGTCATTGACCACCAGCACGTCGCGGGCACGCAAGAAACGCGGCAGGTCGCGCACCCGCGCGTGTTCCAGCCGGCCGTCTTCATGCACGACCAGAAGCTTTGCGGAATCGCGCGGCTCGGCCGGCCTCAGCGCAATCAACGCTTCGGGCAGATCGAAATCGAAAAGAGCAACGTCCACGATATTATTGCACCAAGCTCTTGGTGCCTTCGAAGTCGAACAGGAAGCGGACCTCTTTCAAGCCCGAACCCAGCATGGCGCGGCGCAGCCGCGGCTTGTCGCTGGTCTGGAACAGGAAGAAGCCGCCGCCGCCCGCCCCCAGAAGCTTGCCGCCGGTGGCGCCGTTCTGCATCGCGAGTTCGTACCACTCGTCGATTTGCGGACTGGAGATGAAGTGCGAACGGGCCCGCTTCTTCTGCCAATGCTGATCGAGCAGATGGCCGAATTCGTTGAGATAGCCGCGCTCCAGCGCTTCGAGACTGCGCAGCCCGAGGTCCTTGACGAAGTGAAGATGGTTCAACATCTCTTCGTCGGAATCCGCGACGCGCTGGTTCAGCTCTTCGTCGATCTCGCGCGCCGGCGAGTCGATGCCGGTGTAGAACAGTGCCAGACTGTCTTCGAGATTGGCGCGCATCTCGTCGGTCATGGTGACCGGCCAGTTCTCGACGTGATTGTCGCGGCAGAAGCGGAACGCGCGCACGCCGCCGAGCGCCGAAATATATTGGTCCTGCTTGCCGAGCGGCTCCTGCAGCTTTTCGAGCTGGATCGCGCTCGCCATCTGGGCAATTTCCGTGGTGCGAGCGCTGCGCCTGGCGTAGATGTGCAGGGCACGGAGCAGCGCCGTGGTGAAGGCCGACGAGGCGCCGAGTTCGGCGCGGGTGGGAATGTCCACCGTCACGTTGATCTCAAGGCCGTGCCAGTCGATGTCCATCTCCTTCAGGACTTCGCGCACCACCGGATGCTGAACATCATCGAGCTTGGAAACCCGCTCCAGCTTGGAATAGCGAATCACCAAATCGTTGTGGAACCCCTGGTGCAGCATCACGTAGACGTATTTGTTGATCGCCGCCGAGATCAGGAACCCTTCGTATTCGCGATAATAGGAAGGATGGTCCGTGCCGCCGCCGCCAAGACTGATGCGAAGGGGGCTCCGCACAATAATCATATTAATCTCCGGAAAAGGCCTGCGAACGAGATCGGTGCCCGCGCGGAAAGTAAAGGGCAACGCCGCCCAAAAGTCCACGCAGCGCCTGTGCGCCCTGGCCGCACGACAGCGCTGACAAATGCGTGATCTTCATTTGGTAACGCTCTCAATGCCCTAGCACGGGGCCGCCGGTCACACCCCGCCGACGCTTTCCAGCACTGCCGCGATGATCGTGTCTTGAGTCGCGGTCTCCATGTAGGGATGCATCGGCAGCGCCACGACGGTTTTCGAAATCCGCTTCGACACCGGCGTCGGCACGCTGGGATAATGGCTGTAGCCCTTCTGCTCCGACAGCGGGATCGGATAATAGACGGCGGTCGGAATGCCCTTGGCCTTGAGGTCGGCTTGCAGCTTGGCGCGGTCGGGCACCTGAATCACGTATTGCGCCCAAGTCGACACCGCACCTTCGATCACACGCGGCACCTGCACGCGGTTCGATTGCGCCAGGCCTTTGGCATAACGCGCCACCACGACCTGACGTTTCTCGATCTCGTCGGCGAAAATCGTCAGTTTTTGGCTCAGGATCGCCGCCTGAATGGTGTCGAGGCGCGAGTTGAGGCCGATGCGGACGTTCTCGTAGCGGTCGGTGCCTTCACCATGCATGCGGATCGATTTGAACAGCTTGGCCAGATCGTCGTCATCGGTGAAACAGGCGCCGCCGTCGCCGTAGCAGCCGAGCGGCTTGGCCGGGAAGAAACTGGTGGCCGCGGCATCGCCGATCGAGCCCGTCACCTTGCCGTGATATTTGGCGCCGAAGGCTTGCGCGGTGTCGCACAAAAGCTTGAGACCGGCGCGGCGAACGATCGGCTCAAGGACGCGATAGTCGGCCGGCTGGCCGAACAGATCGACCGGAATGACCGCTTTCGGCGTCAGCTTGCCCTCTTTCTTGACCATGGCAATCGCCGCTTCGAGCGATGCCGGATCCATATTGTAGGTATCGGGCAGCACGTCGACGAACACCGGCGTCGCCCCGACCAGCGGCACCACTTCGCCGGTGGCGCAGAAGGTGAAAGCGGGCACGAACACCGCGTCGCCCGGCCCGATACCCCAGGCCATCAACACGATTTGCAGCGCATCGGTGCCGTTGCCGCAGGCCACCGCGTGCTTGACGCCGGCAAAGGCCGCCAGTTCCGCTTCGAAGGCGGCGACCTGTGGTCCCAAAATCCACTGCCCGCTGGCCACCGCCGCCAGAATCGCCTGATTGAGCGGCTCGCCGAGCCGGGCTCGCTGCGCCTGAAGATCGATGAACGGAATGGCCATGGTCCCCTCCTTGAGGGTTGATATGCATTTGTTACGTTTTTAGGCGCCGGGACGGTGGCGGACAACGCGCGAGGTCACACATTATGTTGCCGTTTGCGTCAGCGGGCCTTAATTAAGATGACTCCATTAACCGCACGCCCAGCGGGTGCTTGAAATCCTGTGATCGCCGAACTCGGACTCTACGCCTTGATCCTGGCGCTGCTGGTTGCGGCAGTGCAGTCGGCTGTGCCGCTGATCGGCGCCGCGCGTGGCGATGCCGCTTGGATGAAACTTGCGCCGGCGGCCGCGAGCGCGCAATTCGCGTTGGTGGCGCTGTCGTTCGCGGCATTGATGTGGCTGCATGTCACCAGCGACTTCTCGGTCGTCAACGTTGTGCTGCACAGCCATACCGACAAGCCGCTGCTTTACAAAATCACCGGCGTCTGGGGCAACCATGAAGGCTCGATGCTGCTGTGGACGCTCATCCTGGCGCTTTACGGGCTGGCGGTGGCGCTGTTCGGCAATGGCCTGCCGCCGAGTTTGCGGGCGCGAGTGTTGTCCGTGCAGGGAATGATCGCCTTCGGCTTCCTCGCGTTCATCCTGATGACCTCCAACCCGTTCGCGCGCCTCGATCCGCCGCCGGTCAACGGCAATGGTCTTAATCCCTTGTTGCAGGACCCCGGCCTCGCCTTCCATCCGCCGTTTCTCTATCTCGGTTATGTCGGCTTCTCGATGGCGTTCTCGTTCGCCATCGCCGCGTTGATCGAAGGCAAGGTCGATGCCGCCTGGGCGCGCTGGGTCAGGCCGAGGACACTGGTCGCATGGTGTTCCCTGACCCTCGGCATCGCGATGGGCTCATGGTGGTCGTATTACACCCTCGGCTGGGGCGGCTGGTGGGCGTGGGACCCGGTGGAAAACGCCTCGCTGATGCCGTGGCTGGCGGGCACGGCGCTGCTGCATTCGGCCATCGTGGTCGAAAAGCGCGACACCTTGAAGGGCTGGACGGTGTTTCTCGCCATCCTCGCCTTCTCGCTGTCGCTGCTCGGCACATTTTTGGTGCGCTCGGGCGTGCTGACATCGGTGCATGCCTTTGCCAATGATCCGGCCCGCGGACGCTTCATCCTGGCGCTCATCGCCATCGTCACCGGCGGCTCGCTGGTGCTGTTTGCGGCGCGAGCGGGAAGCCTGAAAGCGGGCGGCATCTTTTCGCCGGTCTCGCGCGAGGGC
>JAATGK010000309.1 GCA_015654715.1 Alphaproteobacteria bacterium | reverse complement strand
CCTGCAGCTTGGCGAAGGCGGCGGCGAGATTGCGCACCCCGGCGATCGCCGCAATGCGCAGCGCCGTCGGGTACACATCGTTGGTCGATTGATGCAGATTGACATGGTGCAGCGGATGAACGTGGGCGTACTCGCCCGGCGCATGGCCGAGTTCGATCAGCGCCAGATTGGCGATCACCTCGTTGACGTTCATGTTGGTGGAGGTGCCCGCCCCGCCCTGCAAGGCATCGAGCGGAAACTGCTTTTCGATCTCCGCCCCGCCTTCGCAGATCTTGGCGCAAGCTTTGACGATGGCCTGAGCGACATCGCGCTTGAGAAAGCCAAGCTCGGCATTGGTCACCGCGGCGGAATGCTTCACGACGGCAATCGAGCCGATCAGCACTTGCGGCACGCGGCGGCCGGTGGCGGGAAAGTTGTTCAGCGCCCGCTGGGTATGAATACCCCACAGCGCGCCCGCTGCGATCTCGATTTCGCCCAGGCTATCATGTTCGCGGCGGGGCGGTTCAGGCTGGTCGGTCATCGCGCTTCAGCCGTTTTACGGCATGCTTGGAATCGCCCCAGGCGTAAAGGCCGATTTTGCGCCCGGCAAACTCGATCCGCATGTTGAGACAGGATTGGCATTCCTTGGCGTTTTCGTCCAGGCACGGCTTGCCGGGGTAAAGCTGGTAATCGGCGCGCACGTCGGTGGGCGACATTTGGGGCATGATCACATTGGCGCCGAATTTCAAGCCCCTTTCGCGCCCGACCGGATCGAGCGCCTGCAGGGCCGTCGTTGATGCGATGTTCACGTCGCGCAGCTTCAGCCGTGTCGCCGCGATCATCAAGAGTGCCAAACGGATGCGTTCGGGCACGTCCGGACAGGGCACATCGCCGAGCGGGGTCCCGGGATGGGGAATGAACGGACCCATGCCGATCATGTCGATGTCGTAGCGGCCGAAGAACAGGATATCGCCGGCAAGGTCGTCCAGCGTCTGGCCCGGCAAGCCGATCATCACACCGGTGCCGACATGATAGCCGATGTCGCGCAGCATGCGTAAGCATTCCACCCGCGATTCAAAGGTCTGGTCGGCGGGATGGATTTTGGCAAACAACTCAGGGTTGGTCGTCTCGATCCGCAGCAGGTAGCGGTGCCCGCCGGCATCATAGAGCCGCTTATAGGTGTCGTACGTCTGTTGGCCGATACACAGGGTGATACCGAGGCCGTCAGGCTGCTGGTCGCTACGGGTTTCCGCCTTGATGCGCGTCACCGCGTCGGCGATCGTGTCGATGAATTTCTTGTCGGCGCGCTCGCCCGACTGGATTACCATCGAGCCATAACCGTAGTCGGCACATTGGCGGGCGCAGACCAGAATGTCATCGAGCGACAGAGTGTAACGATTGACCTCGCGATTGGATTTGCGGATGCCGCAATAAAGGCAATCGCAAGCGCAGGCGTTGGAGGTTTCTACCAGCCCGCGTAAAAAGACGCCGTCGCCACAGTTGGCGAGCAGGACCCGCTCAGCCTCGGCGCGGACGGCCTCGATTTCTTCCGGCTCTGTTGCCCCCAGAATCCTTACCAGGTCCTGGCGGCTCAAGTTTTTCCGAGCCGCCAGCCGGGCGAAATCTTCGCTGAACGGTCTAGACCCGTTCCTTATAATGGGTGTGCAAGAGTTCATGGCTCTTGTGGCTGCAGGGCCCTTCCTTGAAGAACTCGCGATAGATGCGCAAGACATCTTCATTTTCGTGGGACTTCCGTACCACGTACGCCGCGTCCTCGCTATAGAGGGCTTTCGCACGGGCGGCGCGGATTTCCTGGTCGGTCGGGATGGGCTGGCCACCGCCGCCGAGGCACCCGCCCGGGCAGGCCATGAACTCGATGAAATGACACTTGGAAAGCGGTCCGCCTTCCTGGATGTCCCGCATCACCCGGATGGCATTGACGGTTCCGTGGGCGAGGCCCACCCGCAAGGTGGCGCCTTTCAGCCACTCGAAATCGGGCACCAGGTGCGACAGGATTTCCGGTACCGGCCCGACCTTTTCGATCTTGACCTCGGCCATGCGCACGCCGTCGAAGCCGCGCACCGGCTTGATGTCGGCGTGATCGAACATGGATTCGACCTTCTCGCCGGTGACGATTTCGAGCACGGTCCGGAGCGCCGCCTCCATCACCCCGCCGGTGGTGCCGAAGATGACGCCCGATCCCGTCGGCGTGCCGAACGGGCTGTCGAAGTCGGTCTTGTCGAGCTTGGGCACATCGACGCCGGCCTGCTTGAACATACGCGCCATCTCGCGCGTGGTGATCGCGTAATCGACGTCGCGATAACCGCTCGAATCCATCTCGGGACGGCCCGCTTCGAACTTCTTGGCGGTGCAAGGCATCAGCGAGACGCTGACGATCTTGGACGGATCCCAGCCGTTCTTTTCGGCGAAGTAGGTCTTGAGCACCGCCCCCATCATCTGTTGCGGGCTCTTGGCCGACGACAGATTGGGCAGATAGGCGGGATAGAAGGTTTCGATGAACTTGATCCAGCCCGGCGAGCACGAGGTGAATTGCGGCAAGGCGGCCGTGTTGTCCTTGAGGACCAGCGCCTTGTAGAGGCGCGAGATCAGCTCGGAGCCTTCTTCCATGATGGTGAGATCGGCCGAGAAGTTGGTGTCGAACACCTTGTCGAAGCCGATGCGCTTCAGGGCGGTGTTCATCTGGAAGGTCAGCGGCGTGCCGGGCTCGCAACCGAACGCCTCACCGATGGCGGCACGCGGCGCCGGCGCGGTCTGGATCACGACCAGCTTGTCGGGATCTTCGATGGCGTGCCAGACCGCTTCGGTGTCGTCGCGCTCGGTCAGCGCCCCGGTCGGGCAGCGGTTGATGCACTGGCCGCAATTGATGCAGGCGGCATCCTGCATCTCGCGGCCCATGAAGGTCGCGATACGGCTGTGGTCGCCGCGCCCTTCGGTGGTCAGCGCATAGACGCCCTGATAGAGGGCGCACATGCGCACGCAGCGGCGGCACAGGATGCACTTGTTCTGGTCGCGCATGATGATGTTGCCGGGCGAGGCCTTTTCGAACAGCGGCTCGCGCGGGCGGCCGAAGCGTTCGGAAGTGACGCCGTAGTCGGCGCACAGCATCTGCAGTTCGCAGGTGCCGTTGCGGGCGCAGGCGAAGCAGTCGCCGAAGTGCTCGCTCATCATCAACTCGAGAATGTCGCGGCGGGCGTGACGGATCGCCGTCGACGTGGTGCGGACCGTCATTGCGTTGTGGATCGGCAGCGCGCAACTGGCATGCAACTTGGGCAGGCCTTCGACCTCGACGAGGCAGATGCGGCAGCTCGAGGGCGTCGAAAGCATCGCGCTTTCCTCGTGCTGATGGGTGTGCTCGCCTTTGTGCGGCGTCGACGAGGTCTGTGAATACAGCGCTTCCGAGCACAGATCGTCGTGATGGCAGAGGGTAGGGATGTGAATGCCGACGGTGCGGGCCGCTTCAAGAACCGTTGTGCCCGGGCTGACTTTTACTTCTTTCCCATCGATCGTGACGGCAATCAATTCGGAGTCCATAACATGCCCCTTTATCTGTGGTGTTGCTCCCATTGGTCTTTTCTTATGCGCGCAGGTTCGTCATGCGCGGCCGGGCA
The DNA here is from genome assembly GCA_015654715.1 of Alphaproteobacteria bacterium. GTDB lineage: Bacteria > Pseudomonadota > Alphaproteobacteria > Micropepsales > Micropepsaceae > Rhizomicrobium. The sequence continues at coordinate 5,729 of JAATGK010000309.1, read as the reverse complement.
ACTCTCCTGAGAAGTTGTTCAGAATCGCCAGAAACGCCCGGGCGCTCATCTGACCGAGACCGCATTTGGAGGCCACCGTCATGGTTTGCGCCAGTTGGCGGACGTTGCGTTCGCCGTCGGTATCCAGTCCATCCTTGCGCATCCGCCCGATCGCTTCGAGCAGACGCTGATTGCCGACGCGGCACGGAATGCATTGGCCGCAGGATTCGTCGGCGAAGAAGTGCTGGAAGTTCTCGGCCACAGCGAACATGTCTTGGCCGGGTCCGAACACGATGATCGATCCGCCGGTCGCCAAATCGCCGGGCGACAGCGTCCGGTCGAATTGCGCCGGTGGTACGCAGGTACCGGAAGCGCCGCCGACCTGCACCGCTTTGGCATTCTCGGCGCCGACATCGCCAAGGATTTGGCGCAGCGAGGTCCCGAACGGATATTCGTAGATACCGGGGCGTTTGCAGTCGCCCGAGACGCTGAACAGCCAGGCGCCAGGTGCCTTGCGGGTACCCATGGCGGCAAACCACGACGGGCCTTTGACCAGGATGCACGGCACCCAGGCGAGGGTCTCGACATTGTTCACGGTCGTCGGTTTGCCGAGATAGCCGGCCTGGACCGGGAACGGAATGCGATTGCGCGCGTCGCCGCGGCGGCCTTCGAGCGATTCGAGCAGCGCGGTTTCCTCACCGCAAATATAGGCGCCAGAGCCCATTCGGATCGCGATATCGAAGTTGAAATCCTTGTTGCCAAGGATCGCTTTGCCGAGATGATTGGCGGCGCGGCAGCGTTCCAGCGTGGCTTCGAGATGTTCCCGCAGCCAGCCGTATTCGGCGCGTAGATAGAGAATGCCGAATTCGGCGCCGACCGCACGGCCGGCAATCGCCATACCGGCGAAAACCAGTTCCGGGAAATCGGTCAGGATCAGCCGGTCCTTGAAGGTTCCCGGTTCGCCTTCGTCGGCATTGCAGATGGTGTATTTCGGCGTGCCTTCTTGGCTACGGGCAAACTCCCATTTCTTGCCGGTGGGAAATCCCGCGCCGCCGCGGCCACGAAGGCCGGAAGCGCCGATGATCGCGACGACATCTTCAGGAGCCATTTCGGCTGCCATGCGAATGCCGTCCTTCGGTGCGACTTCGGAGAAGGAGAGCTTGTTGCCGACGAAGCCACGTACTGATTTCGGGTCCATGATATCCCTCCCCGTCTATTGTGCTTTTTTCGCCGACTGGGCCGCTTGGGCCTTGTGGCGATAATCGTTGAGGATCGTGCGGACCGACGCTTCGGTCAGATGGATGTGGGCGTCGTCGTTGACGACCATCGCCGGCCCTTGATCGCACATGCCGGCGCAGTTGGTCTGTTCCAGGCTGAAGATACCGTCGGACGAAGTTTCGCCGAAGCCGATCCCCAGTTCGTCGAACAAGGCGGCGATGGCGGGATGATAATCGGGCTGCTTGGCGCAGGAGATCGTGCGGCAGACGCGGATCACATAGACACCGCGCGGCTTGACGCTGAAATAGCTGTAGAAGGTGGCGACGCCGTAGACCTCGGCGCGCGGCACGTTGAGCGCGTCGGAAACCGCCAGCATGGCGTCTTCGGAGATGTAACTGTGCGCCCGGTTGAGATCCTGAAGAATGGGCATGAGAGCCGTTCGACCGCGGCCGTGAACGCGGACGAGTTGTTCGACCTCCGTCCGTAAGGTTTGCTGAGCATCCATTCCGGTCTTCTCCCTGACGGGGGCGAACGGCTGACAAACGTATGCCCTTGACACAAACTCGGGCCCACGCTCGAAAGAACACGCCCCGTTTTGTTGTTACTACTGTGCGCCTCGTTGACGCGGGCGCCGCAGATTCGTTGATGCCGCGATTGCGACATTTATTCGCGTACAGTCCTCCATAGCGCATCCGCGGGCGAACGCCCGATCGAACGCTCACAAAACAATTCAATAGATTTCAGATTGGCCGGCGAGACAGCACCCGGAAAAGCCGGAATCTCGCTGCATCCGGCGGGTTTAAGCCTTGCATTCACGCTCGCCGAACGGACGTGATGCACATCACACCTCCGCGACTGGAATACTGACGACTTGCGCCCATAAGAGCCGCTCTACCGCGGGTTTCATTGTGAAAGATCAACAAAAAGAAAATCCGGGCTGCCGGCCCTTGAAGAAGCCCGCAACCCGGATTGTTTTTGAGATTCACAAGGGCTCGGCGGCGCCGTCGGCGCCCCCTGGCCGATCAGTAGACGTGCGTACTCATGGTCAAATCCTGCCAAATTTCCTTAACGGTCCGCGTCAGCGTCAGCTTGCGGTCGTTATACATCGTGTGCAGGAGGTGATGGGCCTTGTCCGAATACGGCTTCTCCAGGAAGTCGCGGTACAGCGCCTGGATCTGCTCATTGTTGTGTGACTGACGAACCTTTTGGGCGCGGTCCACGTTATAAAGCGTGGCCCGGCGCTTCAGGGCGTTCGGCATATAGGCCTTCTTGGAACGCAGATTGCCGCCGCCGTCGACGCAGCCGCCGGGGCAAGCCATGACCTCGATGAAGTCGAAATCGGCCTCGCCCGCCAGGACCTTCTCGACCATGGCGCGCGCCGGTTTGAGGCCGTGGCACATCGCGACCTTCACCTCGCCGATCGAGCCGCCCATATCGACCGTCGCCGCACGGACGCCTTCGAAGCCGCGAAGCTGTTCGAATTCGATACGGTCGTATTCCTTGCCATTGGCGACGTAGTACATGGTGCGCACCGCCGCTTCCATGACGCCGCCGGTGGTGCCGAAGATGGCGCCGGCGCCGGAGAACTCGGACGCATACGGATTGTCGAAGGTCGACGGCTCCAGCTTGGCGAGGTTGACGCCTTCGCGGCGGAGCAGCCGGGCAAGCTCGCGCGTGGTGAGCACCACGTCGATTTCCGCCATGTCATCCATCTGAAGCTGCAGACGGGCCGCTTCATCCTTCTTGGCCGTGCACGGCATGATGGCGATGGTGCGGACCTTTTTTGGATCGATGCCCATCTTCTCCGGCAGGTAGGTCTTGCAGATCACGCCCATCGACTGCATCGGCGACTTGGTCGACGACAGATAGGGCAGAATATTCGGATAGTGGATTTCGGCGAAGTTGATCCAGGCCGGGCAGCAGGACGTGAACGTCGGGCGCTGGCTGGCATGCAACCGCTTCAAGAGCTCGGCGCTTTCCTCCATGATGACGAGGTCGGCGCCGAAGTTGGTGTCGAGCACGATGTCCGCGCCGATGCGCTTCAGCGCCGTGATGATCTGGCCCTGGACGTTGGCGCCCGGCGGCAGACCGAACTCTTCGCCGAAGGCGACGCGGACGGCCGGCGCAAACTGGAACACCGTGACGATCTCGGGATCGTAAATCATCGACAGGACCTTGTCGGTCTCGTCGCGCTCACCCAGCGCCCCGGTCGGGCAGATCAGGACGCACTGGCCACAGGTGACGCAGGTCGATTCCTTCTGCGACAGGCCGTATTTCAGACCGACCGCTTTGTCCTGGCCGATGCCGACCTGGATCAGGGCGTCGACGCCTTGGCCGTCACGGCAGATGGCGATGCAGCGCTGGCAGCGCACGCATTTGGTCATGTCGCGGATCATGGCCGGTGAAGAATCGTCGATCTCGCGCGCCCGGACGAATTTCGGATCGTAGAACCGGTTCTCGCGCAGGCCGACGAACTGGGCGACATCCTGCAGCTCGCAATTGCCGTGGCGCACGCAGGTGGCGCAATCCTGGTCATGATCGGCGAGCAGGAGTTCGACCTGCAGCCTTTGGGACGCGCGCGCCCGCGGACTGCGGGTCTGCACCGTCATGCCTTCGATCACCGGCGTATTGCAGGAGGTCGCGAGTTTGGGAGCGGCCGATCCCGGCAGTTCGAACTCGACCAGGCAGACGCGGCAGGTGCCGGGCGTGTGGTCGATGTCGTCCATCTCGCACAACGTCGGGATGTAGATGCCGTTGCGGCGAGCGCAGTGCAGGATGGTCTCGTTTTCTTCGGCTTCAACGGCCAAACCGTTGATCGTGGCGTGGACGATCTTTTTCTCTTCGCCCTCGTGTTCATTTTCCATTTGGGGCGCTCCTTAATTGTGGGACTCGGGCACGGGCTGCGCCGTGATCACCGAGTAAACGCGATAACAACGCAAGCACCGCTTGGCTTCGTGGTAGGCCGCTTCACGGCTGATGGGCCGTTCGACCTCCTCGAACATCTGCTTTCGGATGTTGGGATCCAGTTCCGGATGGTGCACGCGATATTCCGATTTGACCGGAATTTCGGCGACGTCGGAGGCGAGCAATCGGTTTTCGCGCAGGATCTGGCGCATGCGCGAGCGCGGGAAGAACCGCACCGTGCCGAGCCGTACCCAGTCGTCGATGGCGCGCGCCGCCTTGAGGCCAGCGGCCATGGCGTGGATGAGCGTGGCCGGACCGGTTTCGCAGTCGCCGCCGGCGAAGACGCCTTCGCGCGAGGTTTCGAGCGTCGCCTTGTTGACCTCGATGGTCTTCCACTTGTTCAGCTTGACGTCATCGGCTCCGGTGATGGCGCCGGATTGGATCTGCTGGCCGATGGCGGCGATGATAACCGAGCAATGCAGCACGCGTTCGGTACCGGGGACGGGCTCGACGTTGCGGCGGCCGCGCGCGTCCTTTTCGGTCTGGCGCATGCGGACCAGCTTGACGCCGGTGACCTTGCCGTCCTCCGACAGGATTTCCGTCGGATTGGTCAGGAAGTGCATCACGATGCCTTCATCCTCGGCGGCCGTGATTTCTTCCTTATCGGCCGGCATGTCGTCGCGGGTGCGCCGGTAAACGAGATGCACCGTGCGGGCGCCCATGCGGACCGCGGAGCGCACGCAATCCATTGCGACGTTGCCGCCGCCGACGACGACCACGTCGCCGTCGATCTTGGTCTCCTTGATGCCCGCGACGTGATCGTGGACCTTGAGCAGGAAGGCGATGCCGGAATCGTAACCGGTGAGCGTGGTGTCTTCGTTCGCCACGCCCATCTTGGTGCCTTCCTGGCAGCCGAGGCCGAGGAAGACGGCGCGATAGCCTTTGCCGAAGAGCCCGTTGATCGAGTAGTCGCGGCCGAGTTTCTGGTTGAACAGGAAGCGGCCGCCGAGCTGGGTGATGATGTCCATTTCGGACTGCAGCACGTCCTTGGGCAGGCGGTAGCTCGGAATGCCGATTGCGGCCATGCCGCCGGCTTGTTCCATCGCCTCGTAGATATCGACGTGATAGCCGTGCAAGAGCAGGTGATAGGCGCAAGAGACGCCGGCCGGGCCGGCGCCGACGACGGCAACCCGCATCGACGGCGGCAGCGACTCAGCGATCATCGCCTTGGAGAAGGTCAGCGCGCCGGTCTGGGTCTGGTAATCGGCAACATAGCGCTTCAGCGTCTTGATGCCGACGGCTTCGTCGACCAGGTTGCGGCGGCAGGCCATTTCGCAGAACCGCACGCAGACGCGGCCGCAGGTGGCGGCCATCGGGTACTTCTGCAGGATGACGCCGAGCGAATGCGAGGGTTTGCCGTCGCGGATGTAGTCGATGTACTGCGGGACGTTGATCTTGGACGGGCAGGCTTCGATGCAGGGCGCGGTCACGTAGATCATGCCTTCCTGCTCGGGCTGCTTAACCTCTTCGATCTCGGACTCGAATTCGTCGCGGAAGTTCTCGAGCGCATCGAGCAGCACGCGGCCGCAAGTCATGCCCAGCCCGCACAGCGTGGTGTCGGGCATCTG
>JAATGK010000364.1 GCA_015654715.1 Alphaproteobacteria bacterium | reverse complement strand
CGTCGTCGCGCGGTTCGGCTTCGATCACGATGCACTGCGCCGGACAGATCGCCTCGCACAGCTTGCAAGCGATGCAGCGTTCCTCGCCATTCGCATAACGGCGCAAGGCGTGCTCGCCGCGGAAACGAGGCGATTGCGGCGCCTTCTCGAAAGGATAGTTCAGCGTCACCTTCGGCGCGAAGAAATAGCGCAGCGAAAGCAGGAACGCCTGGACGAATTCCCAGAGGAAGATCTGGCGCGCCTTTTTGTCGAGGTATGCCATCTAGCCTCCAAACACATGAGCAAGAGCGGGACGAACGAACACGACCCAACCGGCCGCAACCACCACCCACGCGATCGACACCGGCAGCAGCACCTTCCAGCCCAGGCGCATCAACTGGTCGTAGCGGTAGCGCGGCACGAACGCCTTCACCATCGAGACCATGAAGAACAACACCATGATCTTGAGCAATAGCCACAACACGCCGGGCACCGCGGTGAACGGGAACACCGCAACCGGCGGCAGCCAGCCGCCGAGGAACATGATGCTCATCAAGGCGCAGAGCAGGATGATGTTCATGTATTCGCCGAGGAAATAGAGCAGGAACGGCGTCGACGAATATTCCACCATGAACCCGGCCACGAGTTCGGACTCCGCCTCAAGCAGATCGAACGGCGGGCGCTGGGTTTCGGCCAGCGAGGAAATGAACATCACCACCAGCATCGGGGCGAGCGGCGAGAACAAATACCAGCCGCGAATATCGGGGCCTTGCGCCCGCACGATATCCGACAGGTTCAGGCTTCCGGCGAAGATCAGCACCGTGACGATCACGAAGCCAATGGAAACTTCGTAGGACACCATCTGCGCCGCACTGCGCAGCGCCGCCAGGAAGCCGTATTTCGAATTCGACGCCCAGCCGCCCATGATCACGCCGTAAACGCCGAGCGAGGAAATCGCGAAGAGATAAAGCACGCCGACGTTGACATCAGCGACCACCCAGCCGTTGTCGAGCGGCACCACCGCCCAAGCGGCGAAGGCCAGTGTGGCGCTGACGATCGGTGCCAGAAGAAAGATCACCTTATTCGCCGCCGCTGGAATGATCGGCTCTTTGAACATGAATTTCATGGCGTCGGCGAACGTCTGGAGCAGTCCGAAGGCGCCGACCACGTTTGGCCCGCGCCGCATCTGCACCGCCGCCCAAATCTTGCGGTCGGCGAGAATCCAGAACGCGACCGACACCATCACCACGCCCTGATAAATGACGATCAGGATCAGTTGCGCCACGGTCCAGGCAACGGGATAAGGCCAGCCGGCGGTATGTTGGAACCAGTTGGTGAGGAACATCGCTCAGTCCCTAGCCTTCCTGTTGCCTCGCCCGGTCGGCGAGAAATCGCGGGCACATCGCGGCAGCGGGCGCGCGATGCGCTGGAAACCACCCCACCGGAAATTCGATTTGCGGATTTCCACCCTGCCCCGCCATGGGGGTGATGAATAACCATGAACGTGTTTCGAAAGTCTGGTCATTCGGCTGCCACTTTCTGATCGCCGCTGTAAAGCAGCACCTGGCTGCACTCGGCCATCACCCGGCTCGCACGCGCGATCGGATTGGTGAGATAGTAATCGCTGATCGCTTGGCCGACCGGAACATCGATGTCGAACACGCCGTCGGCGCCAAGATGGTTCCACACCGCGGGATCGGCGCCCTGCCAGGGCGGTACTTCGCCGATGCGGCCGTATTGCGGCAGCTCGGCGACCAACGCCGCGCGCAGATCGGCCAGCGTATCGTAAGGCAGCGCCGCGCCCAGCACGTCGGACAGCGCGCGCAAGATCGCCCAATCCTCCTTGGCTTCGCCCGGCGGGAACACCGCGCGCTCGGCCTCTTGCACCCGGCCTTCGAAATTGGCGAACAGCCCGTCCTTTTCGGTAAAGGCGGCGCCGGGCAGGATCACGTCGGCATAATTGGCCCCGGCATCGCCGTGGCTGCCCTGATAGACCATGAACGGGCGGCCGATATTCTCGAGCGGCAGTTCGTCGGCCCCGAGCAGATAGATGAAGTCGATCTCGCCCTTTTGCGCTCCGTCGATGATGCCGGCGACGTCGCGGCCGCCTTCTCCAGGCACAAACCCGAGATCGAGCGCAGCGACGCGGCTCGCCGCCGTGTGCAGAATATTGAATCCGATCCAGCCGCCTTCCGCAGGCGTGCCCGCCGGACCGATCATACCGGTCTCGCGTGCGATACGAGCGGCACGTTCCAGGATCACGGCACCGTCGCGGCGCGCCAACGCCCCATTGCCCAGGATCAGCATCGGCCGCTTGGCGTTGCGTAAAACCTCTGCAAACGGATGACTGCCATCGGCGAGCGCATTGAGAATTTCGACGCTGTCGCCAAGCTGCTCCACCGGATAGGTGAGAT
>JAATGK010000056.1 GCA_015654715.1 Alphaproteobacteria bacterium | reverse complement strand
GCGGCGCTATTCTTGGGTCTTGTTGCCGCGGTGTTCGTCCAGGTACGGGTAGGCCTCATGCCGCTGCGCCAGGCCGAACGCTCGCTGGCGCGTATCCGTGACGGTTCTGCTCAGCGCCTTGAGGGTCGGTTCCCGGCGGAGATCGCGCCGCTCGCCGCGGAGCTCAACAGCCTGATCGAACATTCTTCGGAAGTGGTGGGGCGGGCGCGCGCCCATGTGTCTAATCTCGCCCACTTCCTCAAGACGCCGCTGACCGTTCTGGCCGCGGAAGCCGAAGCCTCGCCCGGCCCGCTCGCCGATGTGGTGCACAAACAGGTCGGCGTCATGCGCCGTCAGGTCGATCACTATCTCACTCGCGCCCGCACCGCCGGTGCCCTCAACGTGCTCGGCAACCGCACGGCGGTCGCGCCGGTACTCGATGATCTGGCGCGGGTGTTGCACCGCATTCACGCCGAACGCGGCATCGCGATTGCTGTCACCTGTCCGGACGAGCTTTACTTCCGCGGTGAGCGCCAGGACCTCGAGGAGATGGCCGGCAACCTGATGGACAACGCCTGCAAATGGGCCAAGACGCGGATCACCGTCACTGCGGTCCGGCTGGAGAGTCGCATGCTTCGTCTGACGGTCGAGGATGATGGCGCCGGACTGCCCGCCGAAGACCTCGGCCGGGTCTTAGGCCGGGGCGAGCGGCTGGACGAGTCCGTGCCCGGTTCGGGACTCGGCCTCTCGATTGTGCGCGACATCTCCAAGTTGTACGGAGGGGAATTAGCCTTGGAAAAGGCCGGTTTAGGCGGGCTTGCGGCGGCTTTGACCCTACCGGCCCTGGGGTGAATCCGGCTGCAAGAATCGGAAATTGCCCATTAACAATAAAGCGATAGTCTCGGAACTGGATAACTATGGGTTCTTGAATGCTGTCGCCAGACAAGACCGCGTTGCTCCAGTCATTCCTCGGCGGTATGCCGCGGGACGTGGCGGCGCGTCTGGCGATGGCGGTTGAGCTTGACCGCTTGGCCGATGGCAAGGCTCTGCCGCACGATCTCATTCTCGAAGGTTTGCGTCCGGTGCTGCGCGGTGACGAAACGCGCCGCCGCACGCCGACGCCGCTCCGCGTGTTCTGCCGGCCGTTCGAGGATTTGCTGGTCAACATTCCGCGGCACGAAAAGCAGAAGGGCCGCATTCTGCGCGCCAATGTGGTGCCGATCTGGCGTTGGGTAAGCCACACGCTCATTCCCGAGGCGGCGGCGGCCTATTCGACCGACATCCGTTCCTGTGCGCACACCGCGCGGCACAGCGAGGCGCTTGCGCGAGCCGAGACGTTCTGGCCGATCGCCGGTGCGGCGATGTCTGCGGCGCTGAAGAAGAACCGCAAGGCGGCGGCCACGGCGCTGGGCGGCGATCCGGTGGCCGACGATGCCGGCGACATTGCGCTGATTCTGCCGTCGGGCCCCCATATGTTGGAAGTGCAGGCGTTGCTGCCCAAACCGACGCTGGTCCTCACCGAAGAGTTGTTGTGGGGCCTTCGGCGGATCTTCGATTCCGTCGTTGAGAGCAATCTTGATGCGGCGCCGTTCGTGTCGGTGGTGGCGATGCGGCGCTTGGCCAAACCGTGGGAAGCGCTCAAGCTCGCGATGCTGGTGGCGCGGCAGACGCATGATGCGATGATTTCTTCGACCGATATGGGTCTGGCCGGCGACGTGTTGCTTGCCGACATGGAAGATTCGCGCACCGCGATCACCAACATCCGTCATCCCCGTTTCAACGCCGATGAACTCATCGCTCATCTCACGTCCTTCACCAACATCTCGAGCGCCATCGTCAAGGAAGTAGAGATCCTGCGAACCGGCCGCTGGGGCCAGCTCCTGCTCAAAGACCGCGCTGCCGTTGGCGGCGCCATGGACAGCTTCATGGAGCGCGCGCCCAAGGAGATCGCGGGCGGGCTGCCGACCCATAAGTCCGGCTATTCCGGCGGTCCGCGCGTCCCCGATCTTAGCCACGCCGTCGATCCCGATCGCGAGGAACGGGCGCTGCGTTATGCGGCGGTGTTGGCCGGAACCAAATTGCTGGCGGTCCCCGGCTCGTTCGGCGCCAAGCATCAGGAGGCGGTGGACGAGGCCTGCCTTTATCTTCGTGGCTACACCGAAGATTTGTTGAAGGAGCTTCGGTGCAGCGAAGGCGCCAAGCGCGAGGTCGCCGAACACCAGTTCGCTCTGGCACTCGAACTGACCAACCAGCTGTTCGATGAATCCGAAGCCGAGTTCGTGCGCCGTCGCGGCAAGGCGGCCGGAGCGCAATGCGACTAGGCCTAAGTTCGATTCATTGCTGGCGGGTAATTCCGCTGCGAGCACGACGATTTCGGCAATTGCGGGCGCCCGCATCCGGGCATAATAATGCCTGACGGAGACCTCTATGACGCCGCAAGCCGCGTTCGAAGTTCTCAACCGGGTCGCCGGAGCGACGCCGCTGGCGATGCCACAATTCGACGGACCCGAAGCAATCGTACCAACGCCGTTTCGCGTCGCGACCGCTGCCGCCGCGGCCTTGGGTTATGCCGGCGCGAGCGCGGCTGAGGTCTGGCGTTTTCGCGGTGGTGAAACTCAGCGGATAGCCGTCGATTTGCGCGCCGCCGCGGCGACATTGGTCCCGCAATATCGCCTGAACGGGACGACGATCCGCCCGGTTTTGCCGCCCAACGCTGTCACGGGCTTCTATCAAAGCGCCGACCGGCGCTGGCTTTATCTGCACGGCGGATTTCCGCGCTTGGCGCGCCGCACCCTTGATCTGCTCAATGCCCGCGACGAGCGTCCGTCGGTGTCGGAAGCGGTCGCCAAATGGAATGCGCTCGCGCTCGAGGATGCGTTTGCCTATCTCGCCTTGAGCGGTGCGGTGGTCCGCAGTGAAAGCGAATGGACGCGTTCGGTTCCCGGCCGCCTGGCGGTGAGTCCCATCGTGCTGACCAAGGTCGCGTCCGGTCCGCCGGCGCAGCTATCCGAGAGTTCGGCGCCGCTGGGCGGCATGAAAGTGCTCGATCTCACGCGCATCGTTGCCGGGCCGGTTTGTACGCAGCTGCTGGCGAGCCATGGCGCCGAGGTTCTTGCCATCGCGGCCGAGCGGCTGCCTGCCGCCAGCGATCTCGAGCTTGCCTACGCCGCCGGAAAGCGGCGGACCCATCTCGACTTGGCCCAGCCTTCGGCGGCGGAAGCCTTGCGGCGGCTCGTCCGTCAGGCCGATGTGTTCGTCGATTCCTATCGTCCCGGGGCGTTGACCAGACTGGGCTTCTCGCCCGCCTCGCTCGCCCATATCGCGCCGGGCATGATCACCGTGTCGATCTCGGCCTATGGGCTGGAAGGGCCTTGGGCGGAACGGCGCGGCTGGGAAGAAACGACGCAGGCGGCCACCGGTCTCGCTGCCGAGCAGGGGGCCTTCGTGGCGGCACGCCGCGGGCCCAAGGCCGGGGCCCAGCCGGATCTGATCCCGGCGGCGGTTCTCAGTACGGTTACCGGCGTGCTCGGCGCGGCCGGTGCGATGGCGGCGATCCGCCGGCGCATCCGCGAGGGCGGCAGTTGGCACGTCCAGGTTTCGCTGGCCGCGACGGCCGCTTGGCTTTCTTCCCTGGGCCGGATTGACGCTGCCAGCGTGCCGGAGGCCTGGGACCCCCTCGCCGGACTCGACCAATATCTGCAATCGTGCGAAACGAAGGATGGCTGGTTCGAATTTCTCGGACCGGTCGTCAGGATGCCGAAGACGCCGCCGCTTGACGGTTCGCTGATGGACGCAGTCGTTTCACCTCTCTGGGCGTCCGCGCACGAGGAAGCCAATGCCGCCGAAATCCAACCCGTTCAAACTTAACCCGCTGCAGCTTCGTACTCTGACGGTTTTGCAGGGGCTGGCCAGCCTGCCCGATTCCGCCACCCGCGAGGCCAATGGCGAGGTCACCATCACGCGCTTCCCGCAGCCGCATGGCGATCACTTCCACCTCGGCAATGCGGTGGTGGCAGCCAAGGATGCGTCCGGCCTGTACAACGAAGCGGTATGGCATGCGTTGACCCGCAAAGGTCTGGCGCGCGCCGACTGGCCGCATCGGATCACCCTCACGCTCGACGGCCTCAGCTACACCACCGGCCTGGCGGAAGAAATCTTCCACGCCGCGCAGCAATGAGACGGCAGGCTACTCTGCCTTCGTCAGGACCAGCAGCATTTTGAAGAGCTTGGTCACGTCGGGCCTCGCCATCAAGGCGTCGAGTTCCTTGGCGTCGGCGGTGACGGCGTCCTTGGCCTTGTCTTCGTCGAGCAGACAGAGCGTCTTATAGGGGGGTCTGCAACAGAGTCCTCTCATGAACGTCCGCAAACGCCGCCGCCTTTATTTCGTCCTGGCCTTGCTCGCCGCAGGCGCCGGCGCGGCCGGGCTGTCGGTCGCCGCGCTCAAGGACAACGTCCTTTATTTTTATGGTCCGTCGGATGTGTATGCGAAGCATGTCGCGCCCGGTGTGGCGTTCCGCATCGGCGGCATTGTGGCGCCGAAGTCGCTGCACAAGGGCCCCGGTGCCTTGGTCCGCTTTGTGGTCGGTGACGGCCGCGCCACCGTTCCCGTCCGCTATACCGGGGACCTTCCGGCATTGTTTCGCGAAGGCCAAGGCGTGGTGGCGGTCGGGAGCTTGGATGGCACGGAAACGTTCGTCGCCAGCCAGGTGCTCGCCAAGCATGACGAGAAATACATGCCTCCCGAGGTCGTTGACGCGCTAAAGCGCGAGGGACGCTGGCAGGAAACGTCGGGCCAGCGCTGACGGTTGCGGCAACATTGCTTGTTATTCACGTTCGAGCAATAATATAGCAAGCTTTTGGTCGTATCTCAGGCATACTCCACGGTCGATGGAGAGTGGGACCAATGAACAAAGAGCAGGTCATGGCATACGTAAAACGCAATAAGGCGTTGCTGGCCGCCACGTCAGCCGCTGCAGTGATCTTGGTGAGTTTTGGGGCCTACGCGCTCCTGCCCGAACATTCGGCGGATGCCGGTTCGGGCATTGCTCGCTACGAGGCGCCGGAACGCGGTGGCCAAGGCGCTCCGCCAACCCGGATGATGGAGAACGGAACCCCGTTCAGCTTTGCCGATCTGGTCGAGCGCGTCGGCCCGGCCGTGGTCAGCGTCACGGCCGAAGAGAAGGTCGCCCAGTCGGACGGAGATGATGTGCCGGAGGGCTTCAAGGAGTTTTTCCGCCAATTCGGTGGCCGCGGCATGCCCCAGATGCACCCTCAGGCGCGCAAGGCAACCTCGATGGGCTCGGGCTTCATCATCGACAAGTCCGGTCTGATTGTGACCAACAATCACGTCGTCGGCGGCGCCACCAAGATCAAGGTGAAACTGCCGGACGGCCGCATCCTCGACGCCAAGCTCGTCGGCACCGATTCGGCGACCGACGTCGCCTTGTTGCGGGTAAAATCCGATAAGCCGTTGCCGACTGTCGAATTTGGCAACGACCGCTCCCTGCGTGTCGGCGATTGGGTGGTGGCGGTCGGCAATCCGTTCGGCCTGTCGAACACCGTGACTGCCGGCATCGTGTCGTCGATCGGACGCGACATCGGCAATGCCGAGCAGCCCTATACCGACTTCATCCAGATCGACGCCCCGATCAACCAGGGCAACTCGGGCGGGCCGACCTTCGACCTCCGCGGCCAGGTGATCGGCATGAATTCGATGATCTATTCGCCGACCGGCGGATCGATCGGCATCGGCTTCGCCATTCCGGCGTCGACCATCAAAGACGTGGTCGCGGCGCTTGAGGCGCACGGCCGCGTCGCGCGCGGCTGGCTCGGCGTGCAGATTCAGCCGGTGACGCCGGAGATCGCCGCCTCGCTTGGCGTGCAAGATCCCAAGGGTGCGCTGGTGGCTTCGGTTGTGCCCGACAGCCCGGCGGCTCGCGCTGGTCTGCGTCAGGGCGATTTGATCGTCGCCATCAACGGCAAGGAGGTCAACGATGCGCACGACGTGACGCGTCGCGTGGCATCCCTGCAAGCCGGCAAGTCGGCGGCGTTC
>JAATGK010000392.1 GCA_015654715.1 Alphaproteobacteria bacterium | reverse complement strand
GCGAGAGCCCCGACAACGAAGCTCTCCAAGCTGCCGCCAAGAATTTGGTGGTCAACGGCAAGGCTGAGATCGTTGCTCTCACCATGGGGGCCGATGGCGCCATGCTGATCAGCCGCGATATCTCGATCTTCGACAAACCGCCGCCGGTGCAGGTGCGCGGCACGGTCGGCGCCGGCGACAGCTTCGTCGCCCTGCTGATCCTGTCGATCGCCCAGCGCAAGAGCCTGCACGACGCTTTCCGTATGGCAATTGCCGGCGGTTGCGCCGCTCTGCTCTCGCCCGGCACCGGCCTCGCCTCGCCGGACGTGGTCAACCAGCTGGCGCCGCAGGTTGAGATCAAGACGATCTAGGATTGCGGATAAAGACTTTCGAGAACGGCGGGCCACCCGGTCCGCCGTTTTTGTTTTGGCCGCTCGCTGGCACAAAAAATTGCGACCGAATGGCGTGAACGAGAAGCGGTTGCAGGAGTTTCCGGCCTAAGGGCCTGCCGCGCCTAGATTTTGCTCGTTTTGCCACACCCCCTTGAACCGTGCGGGAGGTTTCCCCATTTTTCGTATATCCAATGAATTGTAGCTGGAACCGGCCGACCCCAACGCCAAGGGCCACCCGGTCGGACGGCCCTTCGTTCTTGGTTTACGGCAGCGGCGCGTACTCCACCGGCACATAAGTGTAGGTATCGCCGTCTTTCCGCACATGGCCGACGCCGGGGAACGGCAGATGGGCGCCGCCGAAACGCCAGCCTTCTTTGGCCAGACGGTCGAACAAGGCTTTGCGGGTCTGCCGCGCGGTGGGCTGATCGCTGTCGAAGTCGACCGTCACGTCGGGATGGGCGAACTGCACCGCATGGAAATGGGCGATGTCGCCGAGCGCAAGAAAACTCTGCCCCGCCGATTGGAAGAGATATGAGGTATGGCCTGGCGTGTGGCCGTGGGTGTCGAGCGTCGTCACGCCCGGGAACAGCACCGCCCCCGGCTTGAAGCCCTTGAGCGCCCCGGCGGCCTGGATGGGAGCGAACATTTTCTGCACGGCCTCTTTGCGCTCGGCGGCAGGATCGCCCGCCGAAGTTGTCAGCCAATAGGCGATTTCGGCCTCGGCGGCGTAGACCGTGGCCTTGGGGAACAGCCGGACGCCGTCTTTGGATAAGCCGCAAGCATGATCGCTGTGCATATGGGTGATCAGGACGGCGTCCACGTCTTCGGGCCGGTAACCGGCCGCCTTGAGGTTCTCAATGAGATGGCCGGTCTCGGGACCGCCGCAGGCGCCCATGCCGGTATCGACCAGGATCAGGTGCTCGCCGGTGTTGACGAGGTAAGCGTTGAGCGAGGTCGCGACACCTTTCTCGTTGGTGTCGACAAATTCACGCGCCAGCAGCGGCGGCACCGCGCTGGCGTCGATCCCATGCAGAAGCTGGGTCCCGAGGCGCAAATTTCCGTCATGGAGCGCGGTTACTTCAAATCCGCCGACTGCCATCCGGTAAAAGCCGGGACTTTGCGTCTTGACCGGCGGCGGCGCGGCCGCCAGGAACAGAAGGGCGGCCATCGGCACGGTCAAGCGGCGAAGTGTGGCGGCAAACATGGAAATCCTCTCAAGTCGGGGCTCGGCGAAGATAAGACCCCGGCGGACAGGTGCCAAGATGCGCACAAGTGGAACGCGTAAACGCCGCCTTCACGATCAGGAGAGGCAAAATGCGCGGCTGCCGCAGGCCGTGCGGACAGCTAGGTTTGGGCCTAGGGTTCAAGCATGATCATTCTCGAATTCCTCATCTTCGTGGTGTCGTCGGGGCTGTTCTGCAGCGAGCGGTTCCGCGGCCATCTCTGGGCGGTGCTGGTGGCCGGCGCGATCGCGACCGGGTCATCGCTGCTGTTCATGTGGGACTTTGGCGTCAAAATGACGGGCCACCCCAAGGAGCCGCCGGTCATCACCAGGATCGTCAAAGAGACGGTGGAAAAGCCGGTGCTGCGGTCGCAGCCCGCCTCGGCGCCGAAGGACAAGCCGCACGTCTGCGGTGTGGAATTCTACCCGGTCGATTCCCTGATCAAAGGCGAGGAAGGCAACACCAAGCTCTCATTCAAGATCTTGACCGACGGAACGGTCGACATGGTCAAGGTCGTGACTTCGAGCGGCTCGCAGCGCCTCGACGAAGCGGCGATGAGATGCGTCGGCAACTGGCATTACCGTCCGGCGATTAAGGACGGTGCGCTGGCCGAAGTGGATTCCGGCGCGACGATCAAATGGGTTCTGCCCAAGGCGACCGACTTCAAGCCGGATGCGACCGCCAAGCCGGAAGACAAGAAAGACGACAAGAAGCCGGACGAACCCGCACCTGCCGCCGATACCTCGGGTGACGCGGGTCATCACTGGTACGATCCGCTCGGCTGGTTTGCCGCCTCCGAGACGGACAAGTCCAAGCCACCGACCGCACAACCGTGACGTTTCGGTTCTTTCGGCATCGCGCTCATTTTGCGCGTGCCGCTCAGGCTATGCCATAAGGGCCGCAAGTTCGAGGTGGTGCGATGAGCGATTCTGTGCGCGGCAGTCTGTCGGCGGCGCTGGCCAATTTGCTGAAGCTTCTGACGGCCGATCCGGTATTGGCGGAAACCCAGGCGCGCGAGATTTTGCACGTGGTACCCGATCAGCCCGATACGCTGCTGCTGTTCGCTGCCGCGCTGGCCGCTCAAGGCAAGCTCGAAGAAGCGCTTACGCCGTTGCAGCGGTTGGTAGTTCTCGACCCGCAGCACAAGGCGGCGTGGCGCGATCTCGGCGATCTTTATACCGCGCTGGGCGACAGCAAGGCCGCGGACGACGCCTATATGCGCCATGTCGGCGCCTCGGTGAGCGACCGGGCCCTGATCGAAGCCGGCGGCGCGCTTTATGAAAACCGCCTGTCGGAAGCCGAAACCATCCTGCGTGCCGTGCTGAAAGCCCATCCCACCGACATCGGTGCCATCCGCATGCTGGCGGAAATCGCCGCCCGGCTGGAACGCTACGAGCAGGCCGAGACGCTGCTGCGCCGCGCGCTCGATCTGGCGCCGAGCTTCGATGCGGCGCGCTCCAATCTGGCGACGGTGCTGCATCGGCAAAACCGCTCGGTGGAGGCGCGGAGCGAGATCGAAACCTTGCTCGCGCGCGACCCAAACCATCCCGGCTATCGCAATCAACATGCGGCCGTGCTGGCGCGCCTCGGCGAAACCGACAAGGCGATCGAGGTCTATCGTGATGTCGTCAAAGACGTGCCCGATCAGCCCAAGCTGTGGATGAGCTACGGCCACACCCTGAAAACGGCGGGCAAGCGGGCCGATGCGGAAGCGGCGTATCGCGAAAGTCTGAAACTGCAGCCAAGTCTCGGCGAAACCTGGTGGAGTCTGGCCAATCTCAAAACCTTCCGGTTCAGTGACGACGACATCGCGGTGATGCAGCGTGAGCTGGCACGCGAGGATCTTTCCGGCGAAGACCGGCTGCATCTCGACTTCGCACTCGGCAAGGCGTTCGAAGATCGCCGGGATTACGCGGCGTCGTTCGCCCATTACGAGGCGGCCAATGCGCGGCGGCGCACCATGCTCGACTACGACGCTGACAAAAACCATGCCCATATCGCGCTTTTGAAAACCGTCCTGACGGCCGAGTTCTTTGCAGCGCGCCAGGGGCAAGGTTGCCAGGCGCCCGATCCGATTTTCATCGTCGGACTACCGCGATCCGGATCGACCCTGGTCGAGCAGATTCTGGCGAGCCACTCCCAAGTCGAAGGCACGATGGAGCTACCCGACATCGGCGCGATGGTGGGGCGGCTGCGCGACGAACGGGGCAAGGCGTTCTATCCCGATGGAATCGCGGGTTTGAACACGGACGAATTGAAGGCGCTGGGCGAGGAGTACCTGGAGCGCACCCGCGTTCATAGAAAACTCGGGCGGCCCTTGTTCATCGACAAGATGCCGAACAACTTTTTGCACATCGGCTTCATCGCTCTGATCCTGCCGAATGCCAAGATCATCGACGTGCGGCGCCATCCGATGGCCTGCGGCTATTCCTGTTTCAAGCAGCATTTCGCCCGCGGCCAGGGCTTCACCTACGACCTCACGGAGATCGGCCGCTATTATGCCGACTACGTCGACCTGATGGGGCATTACGACGCCGTGCTACCAGGCCGGGTTGTCCGCGTCCAATACGAAGAACTGGTTGCCGACCTTCAAACCAATGTCGAAAAACTGCTGCAAGCTTGCGGCCTGCCGTATGAGGACGAATGCCTCCGGTTTTATCAGAATGACCGGATTGTGCGCACGGCGAGCTCCGAGCAAGTCCGCATGCCGATCTTTTCGGACGCGGTCGAACATTGGCGCCATTACGAAAAGTGGCTTGAACCCTTAAGAACTGCGCTTTCTCCCATTCTCTGAACGCCCCCTCCGCCAGCGGCGGCAAAACGGCCCCGACTTTGCAGGGCGGTTCGAGTTGCCGTCGGCGGACAGCGGGATCCGTCTGCCCCGGTGCGAGCAGAACAGGGGGTGTTTTCTGATGGGTTCTTTCAAAAAGCCGCGCAATTTGGCGACGGCTCTGCTAGCCACATCGGTGCTCGGCGGCATGCCGGCCTGGTCCGAAGAGCCCGCCCAGATCGGCCTCGAGACCGTCACGGTGAGCGCCCAAAAACTAGGCGAACAAGATCTGCAGAAGGTTCCAGTCTCGATCGCGGTGCTCGACAACGCCAAGCTGGAAGACCTCCATATCAACGATTTCCGCGATTTCACCCGCTTCCTGCCGTCGGTGTCGTTCACCGCGGGTGGTCAAGGTATGTCGGGCGGACCCGGCCAGGGCAACATCTCGATGCGCGGCGTGACCGACGGCGCCGACGGCAACCACTCCGGGCCGCTCCCGACGGTCGGCATGTATCTCGACGAAATTCCGATCACCACGATCGGCGGCAATCTCGACGTTCCGGCTTATGACCTCGCCCGCGTCGAAGCATTGGCCGGTCCGCAAGGCACGCTGTTCGGCGCCTCGTCGGAATCAGGCACCATCCGCCTCATCACCAACAAGCCCGACGCCGACAAGTTTGCGGCCGGTTACGAAATCGAAGGCAACAAGGTCGAGAAAGGCGCGTTCGGTTACGGCCTGCGCGGCTTCGTCAACATCCCGATCGACGATCGCGCCGCGATTCGCGTCGTCGCCTGGGACGAGCACGACGGCGGCTATATCGACAACGTCCATAACACCCGCACCTATGTCACGGCCGGCAACACTGTCCACAACGCCGCGCCGGTGAAAAACGACTACAACGACACCAATAAGCTCGGCGCCCGTGCCGCGCTCGGCATCGATCTCGACGAGAACTGGACCGTCAATGTCAGCGTCATCGGCCAGCTCGAAAAGTCGAACGGCATCGGCGGCTTTGACCCGTCGGTCGGCGACCTGAAAGTCAGCCACTACTTCCCCGAATACGCCAAGGATCATTGGTATCAGGCGGCGCTGACGGTCACCGGCAAAATCGGCAATCTCGATCTCACCTACGCCACCGGCTATTCCGACCGGCGCGGCAGCGGCGCGTCCGACTACAACGACTATGCGTTCTGGTACGACCAGCTCGGCCTTTATTATCTCGACAACGCCGGCAACACGGTCGATCCCTCGCAGCGTATCTTGTTCGCGGACCAGTTCACCAAGTGGTCCAACGAACTGCGCCTTGCCTCGCCCGCGACCGAGCGCTTGCGCTGGGTGGTGGGACTGTTCCAGGAACGGCAAACCCACAATATCCTGCAGAACTATATCATCGATGCTCTCGGCACCGACTATTCGGTTCCCGGTTGGCCGCACACGGTGTGGCTGACGGATCAGCAACGCGTCGACCGCGACCTCGCGGCCTTTGGCCAAGTGACCTACGACATCACGCCAAGCCTGTCGCTGACGGGTGGTGTTCGCGTGTTCGAAGCCAAAAACTCGCTCGAAGGCTTCTACGGTTTGTCGGCCGCCCTCAGCAGCCATTCCGGTGTCGCCGGCTGCCAGACGCCCACCATTCCGGACCGGTTTGGCGGCCCCTGCACGAATGTGAACAAGCACGTCTATGAGTGGGGCGAGACGCACAAGTTCAATCTTCAGTGGCAAATCGACGATGAGGACATGATCTACGCCACGTATTCGACCGGTTACCGGCCCGGTGGCGTCAATCGCGTCTCGCAATTGCCCAACTATCACTCCGATGGCCTCGACAACTACGAAATCGGCTGGAAGACGAGCTGGTTCCAGAACACGCTGCGTTGGGACGGCGCGCTTTATTGGGAAGAATGGAGCAGTCCCCAATTTGCCTTCCTGGGCATGAGTTCGCTGACCCAGATCGTCAATGCCGGAGCCGCGCGCATCCAGGGTTTGGATTCGGATGTGACCTGGCAGGTGGTCGACGGTCTCACCGTGTCGGCAGCCGGCGCTTACAATTATGCGCGCTTGACCAAAGTCTATTGCGGCGGCCTCGATGCGAACGGCAATGTGATCACAAGCTGCACCGATCCCGACGCACCAACCGGCACGCTTTTGCCTTCGACGCCGAGGTTCAAGGGCAATCTGACGGGCCGCTATGAATTCCCGCTGCTGTCGTTCAAGGCCCACTTGCAAGGCGCGCTTGTCTACCAGACCAAAGCCTCTCCCGACCTGCGCGTGCAGGCGCCAAGTCCGTGGGACGGCTCCATGGTGCCAATCCAGAAGGTTCTCGGCATCATGCCGGACTTCGCCACCTTCGACATCACGACGGGTATCGAGAAAGACAACTGGTCGGTCGAATTCTCGGTCCAAAACCTGTTCGACGACCGCGGCCAGCTTTACCGCTACGCCTATTGCACGACGCAAGTCTGCGGCTACCAACCTTACATCCTGCCGACCAAGCCGCGATTCATGTCGATCACGATCAGCCAGAAGTTCTAGCAGTCTTCAGTTCGGCGGGGAGTGCAACATGGCCGGAGGCAACTCCGGCCATGTCTTTTTCCGGCTTCAAAATATGTCCCCCACCAAGCCGCGGAAGGAGCCGAGGCGGACGTGGCGGGTGATGGCTTCGATGTCGGGAGCAAAATAGCGGTCGTGTTCGTAAGGGCGCACCAGCGCGCGGATTTCCTGGGCGGCGCGTTCGAGCGGCGCGGAGGAGCGCAACGGGCGGCGGAAATCCAAACCCTGACAGGCAGCGAGCAGTTCGATCGCCACCACACTGGCGGCATTTTCGGCCATGTCGAGCAGGCGGCGGGCGCCGTGAGTCGCCATCGAGACGTGATCTTCCTGACCGGCGCTGGTCGGCACGGTATCGACCGACGCCGGATGGGCGTGCATGCGGTTCTCGGCGACCAAGGCAGCGGCCGTCACCTGGGCAATCATGAAGCCGGAATTGAGGCCGGATTCTTTCACCAGGAACGCCGGCAGGCCGCTCATCTTGGGATCGACCAGAATGGCGGTGCGCCGCTCGGAGATGTTGCCGATCTCGCACAGCGCGAGCGCGATCTGATCGGCGGCGAACGCCACCGGTTCGGCGTGGAAATTGCCGCCCGATACCACCGAGCCGTCATCGAGCACCAGCGGATTGTCGGTGACGCCCGCGGCTTCGATTTGCAGCGTCGTGGCGGCGGCGCGCAGCACATCGAGCAAAGCCCCCATCACCTGCGGCTGGCAGCGGAAGGAATAAGGGTCCTGCACCTTGCCGTCGTCGCCGGGAGCGCGATGGGACTCGCGGATTTCGGAACCCTGCATCAAGGCGCGCAGCATGGCGGCAACCGCAATCTGCCCCGGCTGACCGCGCAAGGCATGGATGCGGGCATCGAAGGGGGTGTCGGAGCCCTTGAAGGCGTCGGTCGACATGGCGCCGGCGACGATCGCGGCGGTGAAAACTTTTTCGGTCTCGAACAATCCGGCAAGCGCGAGCGCGGTCGAAACCTGGGTGCCGTTGAGGAGGGCGAGGCCTTCCTTCGGACCCAAGACGAT
>JAATGK010000196.1 GCA_015654715.1 Alphaproteobacteria bacterium | reverse complement strand
GTATTGGTCGAACCGCCCATCGCGATATCGAGTGCCATGGCGTTCTCGAACGCGGCAAAGCTGGCAACCGACCGCGGCAGGACGCTTTCGTCGCCCTGTTCATAATACCGCTTCGTGATCTCGACGATCACCCGGCCTGCCTTCAGAAATAACTCGCGGCGATCGGCGTGGGTGGCGACCAATGTGCCGTTGCCGGGCAGCGAGAGGCCCAGCGCCTCGGTCAGGCAGTTCATCGAATTCGCCGTAAACATGCCGGAGCATGAGCCGCAGGTGGGGCAGGCTGAACGTTCGATCGTCGTAACGTCTTCGTCGGTGACCTTGTCGTCGGCCGCCATCACCATCGCATCGATCAGGTCGAGCGCTTTGGCCTGGCCTTGGTAGACGGTCTTGCCCGCTTCCATCGGTCCGCCCGACACGAAGACGGCCGGAATGTTGAGGCGCAGCGCGGCCATCAGCATGCCGGGCGTGATCTTGTCGCAATTGGAGATGCACACCAGCGCGTCGGCGCAATGGGCATTGACCATGTACTCAACAGAGTCGGCAATCAGTTCGCGCGAGGGTAGGGAATAGAGCATCCCGCCATGCCCCATGGCGATGCCGTCGTCGATGGCGATGGTATTGAATTCCTTGGCCACGCCACCGGCACGCTCGATCTCGCGCGCCACCAGTTGGCCGAGATTTTGAAGATGCACGTGCCCGGGCACAAACTGGGTGAACGAATTGGCGATGGCGATGATCGGCTTGCCGAAATCCTCATCCTTCATGCCGGTGGCGCGCCACAACCCTCGCGCGCCAGCCATGTTGCGTCCGTGTGTCGTGGTTCGAGAGCGATAGGCTGGCATCGGCTTCCTCAATGTATCGTCGCATTCTAACGAGAGCGCTTCACCGAAAAGTGGAATCCGGCTTTCGGCCATGAAGCGCGATAAACAAAGAACCTAGAGCATTTCGTCGTTTCCGCGAAACGGTGAGATGCTCTAGGACTGCTGCAGTTGCCGCGCAACAAGAGCCTTTGTTTCTGGGACAATTCTTACCGGCGCTGAGATTCCCGATTACCGTACAACAGCCGCCGGGCTTGTCGCGCTATCGCGCTGAATTTTTTTGGAAAAACGCCGCCAAACCCTGCTGGAGGCGGCATTTTTGCGGAGATGTTTTCGCCGGCTCCGGCCATGCCCTACAGGGCGTCTTGACAGAACGATGCTTAGGCAGCTATTGTCTAGGCAGTTAATAGGTCGGACGCCATGGCAAATCCTTCCGAGTTCAATCCCCTTTTTTTCGGTATCGGTTCTTTCGGCTACCTCGTGCGGCGGTTGCTGCAGTTGATGGTCGAGAACATCGAGACGCGGTTTACCGGCGAAGCCGTCAACTTTTCACAATTTCTGGCGCTGGTTTCCTTGAATGCGCACGAGACCCACACGGCCGCCGACGTGGCGCGATTTCTTGGCCATGATGCCGGCGCTACGACGCGGTTGATCGACCAGTTGGAGCAGCGGGGGTTTCTCTCGCGCGAACGCAGCACCGAGGATCGCCGCGTTGTCGATCTGGCCGTGACGGCGGCCGGCAAGGCGATGATCCATCGCTGTGCCGCGACGGCAGCGAGTTTCCACGCCGATCTGCTGGGTGATCTGCCGCCCGCCGAACTCGCCAAACTGATGAGCCAATTAAGCCGGCTGGTCGACAAGCTGAAGGCGGCGCCGGCCGAACAACCGCCGGCCGAGGCCAAGCGGAGGGGCAAATGAAATACGCGAGAGGTGTGCTGGCGTCATGCCTTCTCCTGTCGGCTTGCGTGGAGGCGCCACCCACCGAGCCGTCGGGGCACGTGCTGGCTGTGGCCGATCTCGGTCTCGACAAAAGCAGCGACAGCCGCCCGGCGCTCGATTGGTGGAAAGGCTTTGGCGATGAGCAACTCGATCGCTTGATAGCGGAGGCTTTTGCCGGCAACCCGTCACTCGCCGTGGCCTTGGCCCGGATGCGCTCGGCCGCCGCCGGATTGGCAGCCGAGCGGGCCGCAACCTGGCCGCAGGTCAGCCTCGACGCCAGCGAAGAACGCGCCGTACTGAGCAACCACTATACCTATCCGCCGCCTTATGCCGGCTCCACGCAATGGATTGGTACGGTCGAAGGCGGGCTGTCGTGGGACATCGATCTCTGGGGTCGTGAGAGTGCTATCGTCGCCGCGGCGGGCAATCAGGCCAAGGCCGCAAAGCTCGATGCCGAGGCGGCGAGGCAGGCGCTGGCCGGGGCGGTTTCGCAGTCCTATATCGCGCTTGTCGCAGCGTACCGTACCTGCGACGTGACCGGCGAAATTGTGACGTTGCGCGGTCGCGAATGGAAACTGGCCGGGTCGCGCGTGCAAAGCGGCCTCGACAGCCGCAGCGGTTTGCAGTCCGCCGAACAGGCACTGGCGGCCGCAAAGGCGGCGGATTCGGCGTGCCAGGCCGACCGCGATCGTACGGTACATGCTCTGGCGGCGCTGATCGGACGTGGTGCCGATGTCTATCAGACGATCGCCCGTCCGACACTCGATCCGGCGAACGCCGTTCCGGTACCAGAAAACCTGCCCGCCGATCTGATCGCGCAGCGCCCGGATGTGTTGGCCGCCGCCGCGCGGGTGGAAGCTGCCGTGCAGGGACGCAAAATCGCCTACACCGCGTTCTTTCCGAATGTGAACCTCTCCGCCGCCGCGGGGTGGGCGGCCCTTGGCTTCACCAACATGTTCGCGCCCAATACTATTACTTATGGCGGCGGTCCGGCGCTCCACTTGCCGCTCTTCGATGCCGGTCGTCTCCGGGCGGAATATGCCGGCGCCACCGCCGATCTCGATGCCGCGACAGCGAGCTACAACGCCACGGTTGTCGCGGCGATCCGCGAGGCCGCCGATGCCGGAACGGAGGTGAAGTCGCTGACAGACCAGCTTGCCGATCAGACCGCCGCGGTTGCGGCGGCCGAGCAAAAACAGGCTCTTGCCGCCAGCCGAGTCCACAACGGCCTGTCGCCGGAAACCGACAATCTTGCTGCGCGCGGAACGCTGTTTTCGGAACGGCAGAAACAGATTGCCCTTCAATCGGCCTCCGCCAGCCAGCGCGTGGCGCTGATCGTCGCCGTGGGCGGCGGTTTCGCGCCGGAGGGCAAACCCGATTCAGAGAAAGGCCGCATGCCATGAGCGAACCATCTTTGGCTCCGTCCACCGACAAGCAGACCCAACGCCGTCGCGGCTTGATGATCCTCGGTGCCGTGGTCGCGGCCGGGGCCATTCTTTGGGGCGGCTGGTGGCTGTTCTACGGCCGCCATTTTGAGTCCACCGACGACGCCTATGTGGCGGGCGACGTGATCGTGGTCACGGCCCGCGAAGCCGGAACCGTTCTGGCACTGCATGCCGACAACACCGAAAACGTGGCGCGCGGACAGCTCCTGGTGGAACTCGACCCGGCGGCGGACGAGGTCCAGTTCGAAGCGGCCAAAGCGGACTTGGCGCGCACCGTGCGCGACGTGCAGGCTGGCTTTGCCAAAGTTGCCGAGTTGCAGGCCCTTTACGCCAATGCTTCCACCAAAGCAGTACAAGCTGAAGCCGACCTCAAACGCCGCGAGCAGCCGGCGAAAGACGGTGCCATTTCCGCCGAAGATGCCGCCCACGCCCGCGATGCGGCGGTGGTCGCCCGCGCCCAAGAACAAGCTGCGAAGAACGCGCTGGCCGAAGCCGAAAGTGTCGTGTCGGGCACGACGACGGCCACCAATCCGGCCGTTCTGGTGGCGATTGCCAAGTTGAAGAGTGCAGCCCTTTCCCTGGCACATTGTCGGATCGCGGCACCGTCGGCCGGTGCGGTGGCGCAGCGCACTGTGCAAATCGGTCAACACGTCGCCGCCGGTACGCCCTTAATGGCCATCATTCCGCTCGACGCGGTGTGGGTGGATGCCAACTTCAAGGAAATCCAGCTTTCCGACATGCGGGTCGGGCAACCGGTGACGGTCACGGCCGACACCTATGGTAGCTCGGTCGATTACCACGGTGTCGTGGCCGGGCTCGGGGCCGGCAGCGGCAACACCTTCGCATTGCTGCCGCCGCAAAACGCGTCGGGCAATTGGATCAAGATCGTGCAGCGGGTGCCGGTCCGCATCGCGCTCGATCCGAACGAAGTGCGCGCGCATCCCTTGCGCCTGGGATTGTCGGTAAAAATCAGCGTCGATCACCGTAACACTGGCGGGTC
This sequence comes from Alphaproteobacteria bacterium, assembly GCA_015654715.1. Taxonomy (GTDB): domain Bacteria; phylum Pseudomonadota; class Alphaproteobacteria; order Micropepsales; family Micropepsaceae; genus Rhizomicrobium. The sequence goes on along the minus strand of JAATGK010000196.1, from coordinate 2,730 downwards.
GGCGCTGGGTTCGACTGTGCACCCGCTGAATGGCGCTGGCATTGCCGACACGGCCGACAAGGATGCTGACAAGCTGGTCGCGCAAATCCTGAAGGAGAACACCCTGAGGGCGGTGCAATGAGTAGCGCCGGTTCGTCTTCGGCAGCGGCCCCTCCGCTCAAAGGCGCGATGCTGGCGATCACGGCCCTGGCCTTGGCACTCGGCACCTTCACCCAGGTGCTCGATACGACGATCGCCAATGTTTCGCTGCCGACCATTGCCGGCAATCTTGGTTCCTCGACCGATCAAGGGACCTGGGTCATTACGTCGTTCGCCGTATCTAACGGCGTTTCGGTGCCGCTGACCGGCTGGCTGATGAACCGCTTCGGTGTGGTCCGCACCTTTGTCTTTTCGCTCGGGGCTTTCACCATCGCCTCGTTCCTTTGCGGGATGGCCTGGAATTTGCCGGTGCTGATCTTCTTTCGCGTGCTGCAAGGTGCGGTCTCCGGTCCGGTCATTCCGGGCTCGCAAGCACTCCTGATTTCGATTTTTCCGCCGCAACGCCGTTCGACCGCGATCGGCATTTGGTCGATTACCACATTGGTGGCACCGGTCGCGGGTCCGATCCTTGGCGGCTACATTTCGGACAATTTCCACTGGGGCTGGATTTTCTTCATCAACGTGCCGATAGGCCTGTTCTGCTGCGCAATCTGCTGGCGACACCTGGTGGCGCGCGAGACGGCCACCCGCAAGCTGCCGATCGACGCGATCGGGCTGGCGCTTTTGGTGGTGTGGGTCGGCTCGCTGCAGGTGATGCTCGATAACGGCAAGAACGCCGACTGGTTCGCCTCGTCTGCGATCACGATGTTCGCGATCGTCAGCGCAATCGGATTTGTGGCCTGGGTGATCTGGGAATGGACGGACAACCACCCGATCGTCGATTTGTCCTTGTTCCGCAACCGCAACTTCGCATTCGGAACGCTCGCCCTTTGTCTCGGTTTCGGGCTCTTCTTCGCCACCATCGTAGTGCAGTCGCTGTGGCTGCAAGTTCATGTTAGCTATACCGCCACCTGGGCCGGCTTGGTGCTGGCGCCAAGTGGTATGGTGGCTGTGCTTTTGACGCCCGTCTGCGCGCGTCTGCTTGGCCGCACCGATGCGCGTATCGCGGCAACCGCGTCGTTCCTGCTGCTCGCCGTCTCCTTCTTTATGCGGGCCGGTTACACCGATGATGCCGATTACTGGGCGCTCACCTTGCCGTTGCTGGTGCAAGGCATGGCCCTCAGCGTCTTCATGATTTCGCTCTTGACCATCTGTCTCGAAGGCGTCGCACCCAGGGATATCCCTGCCGCCTCCGGCATTGCCAATTTTGCCCGCATCACCGGCGGCGGATTTGCCGCCTCGCTGATGAACACATTTTGGGACCGGCGCGAGGCCCTGCATCAATCGCGTCTCGCGGAAACGCCGACGCAGTTCAATCCGACGCTGCGGGGCGCCATCAATGGCTTGCAGGCCCATGGCGTGTCGCCACTCCGCGGTCTCGGTATGTTGACGCAAAGGATGGTGGATCAGGCTTATCTGATCGCACTCAACGACGTGTTCTGGTTTGCCGGCTTTGCCTGCCTCGCCATGATCGGCGTTATCTGGCTGACCCACCGGTCGATCAGCGATGCACCAGCCGCCGACGCTGGATGAGGTTGTGCTCGTAAAAGACCTTGGGCTTCGAAGCGCCCAGCGATAAACTGCAAGCGGTGTTGCATCGAGCGCTTTCAGGAAAAGTGGAATCCGGTTTTCCGTCCGAAAGCGCGACAAGCAAAGAATCTAGAGCGCTTCATTGTTTCCGCGAAACGGCGAAACGCTCTAGGCCTGTGGAACCCGCCGATGAAGACTCTACCGCTCAGCAAAGCGTTCACGCTGATAGAACCGGGGCCGGTTATCCTGGTCACGACGAATGATGGTCAAAAAGACAATATCATGACCATCACCTGGACCATGGTGCTGGATTTTTCGGCGTCGTTTGCCCTTACGACCGGGCCTTGGAACCATTCCTATGCCGCGCTCATGGAAACCAAGGAATGCGTGATTTCGCTCCCGACGGTGGACCAGATCGACACGGCCGTCGGCATCGGAACCTGCTCGGGAAGCGATACGGATAAGTTTGAAAAGTTCGGGCTCACCCGGGTGAAGGCCAAACATGTTCGCGCGCCGCTGATCAAAGAGTGTCTGGCAAATATCGAGTGCCGGGTGATCGACACCGTCGACCGCTACAACATCGTCATCCTCGAAGGTGTTGCCGCCTATGTTGACGCCTCCCGCAAGGAAAAAAGAACAATCCATGCCGTTGGGGACGGCACGTTTGTCGTCGATGGGCGCCGGTTCGACCGGAAAAAGATGATGCGTTCCAAACTCCCAAGCGGAATATAATTTTCTGGTGTACCGAGCGAATGCCCGCAGCACAGCCAGTCTGAAATTGTCGCATTGATCCGAGCCAAAGCGGCACACCTCCGGGCCGATAGAGTGCTAATCTAGGCGACGGTGGGTTGCGCGTAATTTTGCGTCAGTCGGCCCTGTCGACTGTGGTTAGAGCGTTTTCAGGAAAAGTGGAAGCCGGTTTTCCGTCCGAAAGCGCGACAAACAAAGAATCGAGAGCGTTTCATTGCTTCCATGAAACGCTCGAGATAGGTGATGGAATGGAACTCAATCAGGCGATTCAAACCCGGCGTGCGGTGCGCGAATACACACCCGAACCCGTTG
>JAATGK010000323.1 GCA_015654715.1 Alphaproteobacteria bacterium | reverse complement strand
TGGAAGGCGAGATCAAGTCGATCACCGAGTTCGGCCTGTTCGTTGGCGTTGCCGACGACATCGACGGCATGGTGCATCTGTCCGACCTTTCCTGGGACAAAGCCGGCGATGTCGCCGTGCAGGAGTACCAGAAGGGCCAAGTGGTCAAGGCCAAGGTGCTCGACGTCGATATCGAGAAGGAACGCATCAGCCTCGGCATCAAGCAGCTGGCGCAGGACCCGATGGAAAAGGCCGGCCCGCTGCGCAAGGGTTCGGTGGTGACCGTCGTGGTGACGGAAGTCAACGACGGCGGCGTGGAAGTGCAGCTCGACGGCGGTGCGCGGGCGTTCATCCGCCGCTCCGATCTGGCGCGCGATCGTGCCGATCAGCGTCCCGAGCGCTTTGGCGTCGGCGACAAGATCGATGCATTGGTCACGCAGGTCGATAAGGCCAGCCGCAAGATCAACCTGTCGATCAAGGCGCGCGAAATCTCCGAAGAGAAGGAAGCCGTGGCGCAATACGGTTCCTCCGATGCGGGCGCGAGCCTCGGCGACATCCTCGGCGCCGCCCTGCGCAAGAAGCAGGAAGGCGACGACGAAGAAGAAGGCGAGTAAGTCCCTCTCTTAACCTCCCCCTTGGCTTGCCGCGGCGTAGCCGCAGGCGAAGCCGGGTGGGGGTAAGCCTCATCGAATTTACGAAAAGCGCGAGGAGCAATCCCCGCGCTTTTTGTTTGCATTTCTGCCCCCGCGGGCGACCCCGTTTTTCCCGCGGCACGAAGACCGTGGGGGAAGTGTCCGGCGTAGCGCAGCGGAGACGGACGAAGGGGGCTTGCTGAGATGTTTCTTATAGGCTATAAAATTATAGACTATAAAAATAACATCAAACAGGGTTGGCACGGAACTAGAAGAGCCAACCAATTGAATTGAAAGACCAATGCCGTGAATATCGGTTTCATTTTATAGGCTATAAAATGAAATTGCCTGCCATACCTCCAGACCACAAAAAGCCCCTTCAGGAAATGTCCGACCTCGCGAAGATCGGTGCTTTCTGGGAGATCGCCCGGCAAGGACCGGCCCAACCCTACGATCATTGGGAGAAGGTTCGCTTCAAGAAGCCAGTGCCACTTCTATCTGCGGCCGAGACCTGGGCGGCGATGAAGTTCGCGCGCGGATCGGCGCGCAAAGACTTCCCCGTTTCCGACATGGCTGGTCGTCCGTTTCACTATGTCCTGATCGACGATTTCCAGCGCGCGCTTCACGAAATCGACTCCACCGCCCGCGGGATGATCGGCATACCGGCGGGAGCGGCCACCGCCGAAGGCCGGGACATTTACCTGCAAAAATCGCTGGTGGAAGAGCCTTTCAACAGTTCGGCGTTGGAAGGTGCGGCCACCACGCGCGAAATCGCCAAGAAGATGATCGAGGAGGGCCGCAAGCCCAAGAGCATCGACGAGAAGATGGTGCTCAACAACTATCGCGCCATGGCGTTCATCCGCGAGCACCGCGGCGAAGACTTGACGCCTGCAATGGTTCTGGAACTTCACCGCATTCTCACCGACGACACGCTGGAGCGTCCCGAAATGGTCGGCGTTCTGCGCGCGCCGGGCGACGATGTGCGCGTGGTGGAAAGCATCACCGGCGACACGCTTCACCTGCCGCCGCCCGCCAACGAGCTTCCGGCCCGTCTCGAAGCACTCTGCGATTTTGCCAATGCGCCGACCACGGGAAAGCACGGATTCCTGCATCCCGTGATCCGCGCCATCGTGCTGCATTTCATGCTGGCTTACGATCATCCGTTCTGGGATGGCAACGGCCGCTGCGCGCGGGCGCTATTCTATTGGTGTGTGCTGCGCCACGGCTATTGGCTGCTCGAATATATCTCGATCTCGTCGGTGATCCGCCGCGCGCCGAAGAAATATGGCATGGCCTTTCTCTACAGCGAGAGCGACGAGGGCGATCTCACCTATTTCGTCGAGCATCAGCTTGGCGTGGTTGAAACCGCGCTTGCCGATCTACAAAAATACCTCGCCGCCCAGGGGCGTGAGTTGGACGACCTCAGCCGGGCGATGGGGGCGCTGGAAAAACGCCTCAACCGGCGGCAATTGCCCATCCTTCAGCAGGCGTTGAAGCGCGATGCGGCCAGGTTCTTGATCGCCGATCACGCCGCATTGCATTCGGTGAGCTATCTTACCGCCCGCGCCGATCTCGAAAACTTGGCAAAGATGGGCCTTCTCAAGAAGACCAAAGAAGGTGTCGTCTCGGTCTTTCTGGTGCCCCGCGAT
>JAATGK010000315.1 GCA_015654715.1 Alphaproteobacteria bacterium | reverse complement strand
TATCTGCGAGAACAACGGCGTCTACGGCCTGACCAAGGGCCAATTTTCGGCCACCGCCGACCAAGGCAGCAAATCCAAAAGCGGCGACATCAACGCGGATGCGCCGATCGACCTAGTGGTGATGGCGCTGCTGCTTGGCGCAACCTATGTGGCGCGGAGCTTCTCCGGCGACAAGAAGCAGTTGGTGCCGATGATCAAGGGCGCCATCGCGCATAAGGGCGCGGCGATCCTCGACGTCATCAGCCCGTGCGTGACGTTCAACAACCACGCCGGTTCGACCAAGAGCTTCGATTTCGTGCGCGAACATGACGAAGCGGTCAATGCGGTCGATTTCGTGCCGCAGGCCGAGGAGATCACCGCCGATTACGCGCCCGGCACGACCGAATTGGTGCGCCAGCATGATGGTTCCTATCTGAAGCTGGCCAAGCTGCACGCCGATTACGATCCCTCCAATCGCATCGCGGCGCTGACCTACCTGCAAGAGCATCAGGCCAAAGGCGAACTCGTCACCGGCCTCATCTATGTCGCGCCCGATGCGCCGGATCTGCACGATCATCTCGGCACAACGAAGACGCCGCTTAACGCATTGACCAAGAAAGACCTCTGCCCCGGCGCCAAGGCGCTGGAAGTCGTGAATGGGGAATACCGCTAGGGCGACGGCGTTCTGGCGCGATCATCCTTCGAGACGCCCTTTGGCCCTCACCCTGAGGAGTTTCGCGTCTCGAAGGGCGAGGGCCAAAGGTCTCCTCAGGATGAGGATTCCATTTGAATGCCCGCCGCTCTAGTGCGGCCGCTTGGTCTTTTTCGGCGGCACGCGATCGAGTTTGGCGACGCCGCTCTTCGCGTCATAAACGAAGGCATAGTGGAAGCCACGCGGGTTATCGTCGCCGGTTCCTTCCAGAAAAAAGTGCACCTGATCCGGCCCGCTCCAGCCGTCGCACGCCACGCCGCCATGCGAAGAGTGCTGCAACGCCCAGGCCGGTGCGGGGAAGCGGCCCTGGGTCACGATATCGGTCAGACTGACCTTCTTGGTCGCGCCGGGGCCCGGCGTGAAGACATAGCAATCGGTGGCGTTGTCGGTGACATGATCGGTGACGGCAAAGGCCGCGCCCGACGGCGACCACGAGGTTTCGACGCTCCGGGTGAAGACGAGAAGCTCTTCCATGCGACCGTCGGGCGTGGCCAGCCGGAGGCTGTAATCGTGGCCCTGGTACGCGTTCTCGCCGGGATCGAAATAGGTGAGTTTGAGGTCCGACGTGGGCGCCTTCAATTCCGTTACCGGCCCTGGAAAGGTCACGGCCGACTCGGCACCGGCTGCCGCCGCGAACAGCACAATCACACCGGCCAGAACCCATCGCATGACTGAAACCTCCGGACGAAGAGGATGAGCCTAACCCGGTTCGGCGGCCGGCGGATAGTCATGCCACTTGCCTTCGTGATCGCGGATGCGCCAACCGGTTGCGGTTTTTTCGACATCGCGGGATTCGAGCGGCACCTTGGCGTAACCACCGGGGATGTCGAGCACATAGGTCGGAATGGCAAGACCGGAGAGGCGCGCGCGCAGCGCCCGCATCAAGGTGAGGCCTTCGTCGATCGAGACGCGGAAATGGCTGGTGCCGGGCGCCAGATCGGGGTGGTGCAGGTAATAAGGCTTGATGCGGCATTCGAGGAACGCGCGCATCAGGGCTTCCAGGGTCGAAATGTCGTCATTGATGCCACGCAACAGCACCGATTGGCTGACCAGCGGAATGCCGGCATCGACAAGTCTCGCGATGGCGCGGCGGGCGTCGGGGCCAAGCTCGCGGGGATGATTGGCGTGCAGCGCAACGACGGTGGACGCACCCGGCACCAAGAGGGCGGCGATCATCGCGTCGTCGATGCGCCCGGGGTCGACCACCGGCACGCGGGTATGCCAGCGCAGCAGCTTCACATGCGGAATGGCGGCCAGGCGGGCGCTCACTTCGGCGATGCGACGGGGCGCGAGGATGAACGGGTCGCCGCCGGTGAAAATCACCTCCCAGATTTCGGGATGAGCGGCGATGTAATCGATGGCCTCGGCGAAGGTCTCCGGCAGCAGCGCGTGCTCGCCGCCGTGGCCGACGCTCTCGCGGCGAAAACAGAAGCGGCAATAAACCGGGCAGGCGTGGACTAGCATGAACAGGGCGCGGTCGCGGTGGCGATGGACGATGCCGGGGGCCGGCGAATGGGCGTCGTCACCGATCGGATCGGGCCGCTCTTCCGGCTTCACGACCAGCTCGCGCACGCTGGGCACGAACTGGCGCGCGATGGGATCGAACGGATCGCTGCGGTCGATCAGATTCACCACCGTCTCGGTCAAGGCGACGGCATAGCGCTCGGCGACAGGTTCCAGCGCCGGCAGGGAGTCGCGCGCGACAAGACCGGAATCAGCGAGAGTGTAGATGGATTTGAGAGCGGTCATGGGGACTTATTCATCGTCCTTCGGCACCAGATCGGCGACGGTTTCCGGCACGGGAAGCCCCAAATTCCCTTGCCCCAGCCAATTCAGGACCTTTTCGCGCGCCGCATCGGAACAGTAAAGATCTGCCGCGGCCAATTTCATCGCCTCGTAAAGAGCCTGCATGGAATCGACCCCACCGGCCTTTTGCACCTGCCCGGAACCAAGCCCGTTGATGCGGTACGGGCACCAGAAATCGGGACCATCTTCCATCGGGTACGGCGCGCCGATCTCAAGCAGCACATTGCTTTCGCCGCAGTCGAACATGCGGCGGGCGATGACGGTTCCGAGGTCGTGTTGGCTCATGGTGCTGGGGTCCATAGCACGTCTGCGACGGAACGTGAGCCTGTGGCGAGCATGACGAGACGATCAAAGCCGAGAGCGACACCGGAGGCGTCGGGCATTTGCGCCAACGCAGCGAGGAAATCCTCGTCGATCGGATAGCGCTCGCCGTAAACACGCTCCATTTCCGCCATTTCGGCTTCGAAACGGGCGCGCTGTTCGACCGGATCGGTAAGTTCCCCGAAGCCGTTGGCGAGTTCCACCCCGCACACGTAAAGCTCGAACCGCTCGGAAACCCGCGGATCATGGGCACTGGCGCGGGCCAGAGCCGCTTCGCAGCGCGGATATTCGCACAGAACAGTGGGGCGGCCCTGGCCCAGTTTTCCTTCGATCGTGACGATGATTTTCGAGAAAATGTCGGCCCAATTATCGTTATCGGCGACGGCATGGCCTGCAGTGCGTGCGGCCGCGGCCAAGCTCTCGCGATTGCCCTGCCCTGCGCCATCGAGGGTGGCGAGGAGATCGACCCCGGCATAGCGCTGAAAAGCCTCACCCACCGTCAGCCATTCAGCCTCGGCTTTGGGGTCGCAGCTCCGGTCGCGGTAGGAAAAGGTCTGAAGGCCAGTGGTCGCTGCCGCCAACCGCACCAGATCGAGGCTATCGGCGACCACCGCGGCGTAAGGTTCGCGGGCGCGATACCACTCCAGCATGGTGAATTCGGGCACATGCAGCGGCGTCACGGTCTCGCGATTGCGGAAGACACGGGCGAAATCGAAAATGCGCGTTTCGCCTGCTGCCAGAAGCTTCTTGGCGGCAAATTCCGGCGATGTATGCAAGTAAAGGGTGCGGCGGGAGCTGTCGGGAGCGATCGCCTCGGTGGCAAATCCTGCCAGGTGCGCCTCATTACCCGGTGAAACGGCCAAAGCGCCGCATTCGACCTCGGTGAAGCCATCCGCCTCGAAATGGGCCCGAAAAGCCTTCTTGATCAGGCCTCGTGACGCCAATGCCGGCCGCCGGTCGGCGTGCCGGTGGGGCGCCCACCAGGGTGATCCTGTCTTGGCCAAAGCCGGTTGCTCCTGCTATACGCTCGCCCGTTGTTTACAGGTCAGAGGTCCAAATTGGTTTCGGTTATCGCCAGCTCCGTGCGCAAAGGCAACGTCGTCGAAAAGGACGGCAAGCTCTATATCGTCCTCAAGGCGGAAAGCTTCCATCCCGGCAAAGGCACGCCCACCACCACCATCGACATGCGCCGCATCTCCGATGGCGTGAAGGTGGTCGACCGCTACAAAACGACCGAGAGCTTGGAAAAGGCCTTCGTCGAGGAAAAGACCTACAACTACCTCTACAAGGACGGGGAACACTTTGTGTTCATGGACCCGGAACATTTCGATCAACTGCCGGTCGATAACGCCGTGGTCGGCGATAGCGCGCCCTACCTGCAGGAAGGCATGGAAGTGACGCTGTCGCTGTTCAACGGCAACGCGGTCTCCATCGTGCTGCCGCAGCGCGTCACCCTGGAAGTGGTCGAAACCGAACCGGTGGTGAAGGGCCAGACGGCTTCGGGCTCGTTCAAACCGGCGTTGCTCAACAACGGCGTGCGCACCATGGTGCCGACTCACATCGTGCCGGGCACCCGCGTCGTGGTGATGACCGAAGACGGCGCCTATATCGAACGCGCCAAGGATTAG
>JAATGK010000212.1 GCA_015654715.1 Alphaproteobacteria bacterium | reverse complement strand
TTTCCGCAGCTCTTTCCGTCCCCGTGGAGATCCAGGGCTATCGCATATGTTCGCCCCCTTCGGTGTCATCGCCCGCGACTGCGGGCGACCCAGGTAGTGTTGCTCCCCTGTCGAAGCTGTAAATCGAGTCTTTCCCGAGGTTGCGGTGCCGCGAAAATTGGATGGCCCGCAGTTGTGGGCCAAGACAAGTGGGGGCGCAAAATCCATAGGCGATAGCCCTACGCGGAGTTCAGGCCTTGGAGCCGCACGATTTCGAGATAGCGGGGGAGGTGCCGAGCCCTTGCGAGGCGGAGGGGGAATCGGCAAATCGCCGAGACGAAAGCAAGGAGTACTTACGGCTTGACGGCGATCAGCACGGCTTCGCGCCCGATGCCGGAACTTGCCAATGCCCGATAAAAGGCGCGCCGGGTTTCGCCGAGGCCCGCTTGGTCGAACGCCAGATCGAATTTTTTGCGCCGGTTATGGCAGGCGCGACCGACATCGTCCTTGCCGATGTAGTCTTCACCCATCATCAAGAACAGCTCCATCGGAAAGCTGGTGGTGCGTTCGACCACTTCGAAACCGAGCCGTTCCAACAGCCGGGCCCCGGAGTCGAAATTGAAATAGTTGAGATGATGCGGCGGGGCGAGCCACCACGCGTCGGCGCCCACTTGGCTCCGTCCGGCAATTTGGAACGGCGAGTAGTCGTTGGGAACGTTGATACAAATCAGCCCGCCGGGTTCAATCAGATCGTGCGCCAGCGTCAGAAGTCCGATCGGGTCGGGCAGATGCTCCAGCACATTGTTCAGGTGTACGGCGTCGAAGCGGCCCAGCGCCGGCGCCGTCTCGGGGCCGAAGAAGGCTTCCACGATGTCGAGGCCAAGATCTTTGGCGTGCGCGGCGGCTTGGCGCGACGGTTCGATGCCTTTGACTTGCCAGCCGCGATCTTGGGCGGTCTTTAAAAAAAATCCTGGGCCCGAGCCGATATCGAGGAGACGGCGGCGTGCCGGCCCCAACCGCTGCTCAAAAATCTCCAGCCGGTCGTTCTGGAACAGCTCCGCCCAAGCCTGATCTTCTGCCGCAAAGGACAGAAATGTCGGCTTTTCCTTTACGTAATAGGTGTCGCGATAGGTGGAAACGAGGCTTTCCGGGTCGGGCAGCGGGGTGACATGGACGAAGCCGCAGGTGTGGCAATCGATGATGTCGAAGTCTTTGACGCGGGCGAGCCGGGGGCCTTTGTGACCCTGCCAGGCACGCGTTGCGGTTTCAGCCTCAGCCATAGGCAACCTCTCGTTAACCCTCTCTTAGCGAACCAGGCTTTAGAAACCGTTAAGGAGCGATTCCCATGCCGCAGCCCGGCCCAATTTTTATCGCCGAAGCCTCCTCCAACCACGGCCGCGACCTCGGCCGTGCGCTCCGGTTCGTCGACGCCGCCGCCGACGCCGGCTGCGATGCGGTGAAGTTCCAGCTTTTCCGGATCAACCGCTTGTTTGCTCCCGAAATCCTGGCCAAAAGCGAAAAACACCGGGCGCGCAAGAATTGGGAACTGCCGCTGGAACATCTGGCCCCGCTGGCCGAACACTGTTCGAAAAGCGGAATACTGTTCTCCTGTACTCCATTTTACCTGGAAGCCGTAGAGGAACTACGTCCCTACGTCGCGTTCTATAAGGTGGCGTCTTATGAGCTGATGGTCAGCGAGCTGCTGGCCGCTTGTGCCGCCACTGGCAAGCCCGTCGTGTTGTCGACCGGCATGGCGATGATGGACGAAATCCTGGCTGCTGTAGCGACATTGCGTGCCGCCGGTTGCACCGACATCACCCTTTTGCACTGCGTTTCGGCCTATCCGACGCCTTCGTCCGAAGCCAATCTCGCCGCCATCGCCTCCCTGCGTGATGCCACCGGTTGTAAGGTCGGCTGGTCCGACCACACCCGCCGCCCGGCGGTGATCGAACGTGCCGTCCACCATTGGCGGGCCCGGGCGATCGAATTCCACCTCGATCTCGACGGCCGCGGCGCCGAGTATGCCAGCGGCCACTGCTGGTTGCCGGGCGAGATCGCTCCCGTCATCGCCCGGATTCGCGAATCTTTTGCCGCGGACGGCACCGGATTCAAGGAACCGCAACCTTCCGAACGCGATGATCGTGCCTGGCGGGCCGATCCATCCGACGGCATGCGTCCGCTGAAAGCCGTTCGTGCCGTCTGGGAGCCCGACCAATGAACCCTCGCATCGTCGCCGTGATTCAGGCGCGGATGGGGTCGACCCGGCTGCCGGGCAAAGTTTTGAAGCCGGTGGCGGGCAAGCCGCTGCTTTGGCACATCGTCCATCGCCTGCAAAAATCCAAGCTGATCGAGGCGATTGCCGTCGCCACCTCGACCAATCCGCTCGACGATGCGATTGCCGAATTTTGTGCCGTCAACAACGTGATCGTCGTGCGCGGGCCGGAAGACGACGTGCTGGCGCGGTTTGCGCGCGCCGCCGAAGTGACCGATGCCGACGTGATCGTGCGCGTCAACGCCGATTCGCCCTTCATCGATGCCGAGTTCATCGATCATCTGGTGACCGCACTGATCGAACAGGACGGCGATTACGTCCTGCTCGAAGAGAACGCCGAGACCGCCCATTGCGGCGTCGATCCTTTCACCCGCCGTGCCCTCGACAAGCTGATGCTGGTGGCGCGCGAGGATCCGGTCGCCAAGGAACACGTCACCGGCTATTTCAAGCTGCACCCCGATTTTGTGCCGATCGCGCGGGCCAAGGCCTATCCCAAACTC
>JAATGK010000045.1 GCA_015654715.1 Alphaproteobacteria bacterium | reverse complement strand
TCGCCCAGGGCGTCGACGCTGCGGGCAACAAGGACGAAGGCGCCGGCGACCAGGGCATCATGTTCGGTTACGCCGTGAACGAGACCCCGGAACTGATGCCGGCCCCCATCGCCTATAGCCATAAGATTCTGGAATTGCTGGCAAAAGCGCGCCACGCCGGCAAAGAACCGCAGCTTGGTCCCGACGCCAAGAGCCAGGTGACGCTGCGCTATGCGAACGGCAAGCCAGTGGAAGCGGTGCAGATCGTGCTTTCGACCCAGCACCTCGATGCGGCGCTGACATCGGCCGACGTGCGCAAGATCGTCGAGCCCTATATCCGCCAGGCGCTGCCGAATGGTTGGATCACGCCCAAGACCATCTGGCACATCAACCCGACCGGCGCCTTCGTGGTCGGCGGCCCCGATGGCGACTCCGGCCTTACCGGCCGCAAGATCATCGTCGACACTTACGGCGGCGCGGCCCCTCATGGCGGCGGCGCGTTCTCGGGCAAGGACTCGACCAAGGTCGACCGTTCGGCGGCCTATGCCGCGCGCTATCTGGCGAAAAATGTGGTCGCCGCCGGCCTCGCCGACAAAGTCACCATCCAGATCGCTTATGCGATTGGCGTCTCGGAGCCGTTGTCGGTCTATGTCTACACCCACGGTACCGGCAAAGTCGATGAAGCCAAGCTGGAACTGATCCTGCCGCAACTGGTATCGCTCAAGCCGCGTGCCATCCGCGAGCGCCTCGGCCTCAACAAGCCGATCTATGCCCGCACCGCAGCCTATGGCCATTTCGGCCGTACGCCGGATGCCGACGGCGGCTTCTCTTGGGAAAAGACCGATTTGGTCGAAGCTCTCAAGGGCGCGTTCTAAGGCGCTGGATTAGGTATTGCTTTTGGAAGGCGGGCCGGAGTACCGGCTCGCCTTTCTTATTTGGGCTCCCATGTTCGAGCACGACGCGTTTCAGAAAAAGCTCTACGGCCGCCGCAAAGGCCCCAAGCTGTCGGCGCATAAGGAAGACCTGCGCCGCACGCTGCTGCCGAGGCTGGCGTTGAATATTGTTTCGGGTGCCGACCCGCGCTCCTATTTTTCACCACCGGCCCAAGACGTCTGGCTCGAGATCGGCTTCGGAGCGGGCGAACACATGCTGGCCTTGGCGCGGGCCAACCCGGGCGTCGGACTGATCGGGGCCGAGCCCTATGAATCCGGTGTCGCCAAGCTGTTGTCGCATATGGCGGGTGATCCGCCGCCCAATGTGCGCATTCATGAAGGTGACGCCCGCGATATTCTCGCGAGCCTGCCGGAGCACACGCTAGGCAAGATATTCGTGCTGTTTCCCGATCCCTGGCCGAAAACCCGCCATCACAAGCGCCGTTTCATCCAGACCGCGATGCTGACCGAATTCGCCCGCGTGCTGCGCCAAAACGGCGAGTTCCGCTTTGCCAGCGACGATGCCGGCTACGCCGCCTGGACCTTGGAGCGGGTGCTGGCCCATCCCGCCTTTACCTGGACCGCCACCAGCCCGGCCGATTTTGCCGCGCGCCCCGCCCACTGGCCGCCGACGCGCTATGAAGCCAAAGCCTTGCACGGCCCGCCGGTCTATTATTCCTTCGCTCGGATCTGACGCCGGATTACAATTGGCAGGTGACGCCGCGCCTCTCTGCCGCCACGATAAGGGTTTAGGAACAAGCCCATGACCCCTTCCGACAACGACGACGATGACCAAGACGGCAAATGGGAATGGCCGCATCCGGGCGACCTCGGGACCATTCTGATCGCCTTTGTGTTCTTGGTCGCCATGATAGGGACGGTGCTGTTCCTTTTTTCCAGCCCCGAGCCGATCCGAGACATGTTCGGCAAAAAGCCGCCTGCGGCCGAGTCCAATGAAGTGACGGTAACGCTTCCCGACAAGAAGTGATCGGCTTGTAATTTGCCTTGTTCAAGGCTACATAGCCGCCATCCCAGACAACAGAATGCTGTTGTGTGACGGTCTACGGAGGCCGCCGCGGGGAAAAGGTTTGCCATAACCTCCCCACCACGAGGGGTAGGTCATTTGGAGTGCAAGGCCATACTGTCTGCCGTATCCCACCTGGAACCAGTTCTGGCACCCCTCATCGAGGCGGCCGGGTTCCATTTGGTGCGCCTGAGGCTGATGGGCGGCAAAACCAAGACCTTGCAAGTGATGGCCGAACGCGCCGACGGCACGATGAGTGTCGAGGATTGCGCCGCGCTTTCTTCTGCCTTGTCCGAATTCTTCGATACCGAACCCGATGCGGTGGAAGGCGATTTCGATTTGGAAGTGTCGTCGCCCGGCATCGACCGCCCGCTGACCCGGCTGACCGATTTCGCGCGCTGGGCCGGCCATGAAGCCAAGATCGAAACCACGGCGATGATCGACGGACGCAAGCGTTTCCGCGGCATCCTGAAAGGTCTCGACGGGTCCGATGTGGTGGTGCAGGTGGGCAAAGACACCGTCACGCTGGCCTTTCGCGCCATTGCGGAAGCCAAACTCGTTCTCACCGACAAACTGATTGACGAAGATCTGAAAGCGCGTGAAGCCGCGCAAAATAACGCGATTGCGCGCAACGCGCCGTAATACTAGTGACGCGCGGAGCGCTTAAGGAGCACTGACCATGGCAGCGATTGCCGCAAACCGTACCGAACTCTTGCAGATCGCCGATGCGGTCGCGCGCGACAAGTCGATCGACAAGTCGGTCGTTCTCGGCGCCATGGAAGAGGCCATGCAGCGCGCGGCAAAAGCCCGCTACGGTGCGGAAAACGAAATCAAGGTCGAGATCGATCCCAAGACCGGCGAGACCCATGTTTCGCGTTATCTGCATGTCGTGGAGTTGGTCGAGAACGACAAGATCGAAATCAGTCTTGCCGATGCGCAGGCACGCAATCCCTCGGCCATGATCGGCGACATCATCGCCGAGACGCTGCCGCCAGTCGAATTCACCCGCATCGCCGCCCAGGCTGCCAAGCAGGTGATCGTGCAGAACGTGCGCGAAGCCGAACGCGCCCGCCAATACGAAGAATACAAGGACCGCATCGGCGAGATCATTCACGGCATCGTCAAGCGCAGCGAATTCGGTTCCGTCGTGGTCGATCTCGGCCGCGCCGAAGGTGTCGTCCGCCGCGACGAGATGATTCCGCGCGAGAATTTCCGCACCGGCGACCGCATCCGCGCCTACATCTACGACGTCCGCAAGGAAACCAGGGGCCCGCAGATTTTCCTGTCGCGTTCGCATCCCCAGTTCATGGTCCGCCTGTTTGCCCAGGAAGTGCCGGAAATCTACGACGGCATCATCGAAATCCGCGCCGTCGCCCGCGATCCGGGCAGCCGCGCCAAGATCGCCGTGATCTCGAAGGACTCGTCCATCGATCCGGTCGGCGCTTGCGTCGGTATGCGCGGCGTGCGCGTCCAGGCGGTGGTGCAGGAGCTGCAAGGCGAGCGCATCGACATCATTCCGTGGAACAACGAAGCGGCCACCTTCATCGTCAACGCCCTGGCGCCGGCGGAAGTTTCGAAGGTCGTGCTCGATGAAGAAACCCATCGCGTCGAAGTCGTGGTGCCGGACGAGCAGTTGTCGCTCGCCATCGGCCGGCGCGGCCAGAACGTGCGGCTGGCGTCTCAGCTCACCGGCTGGCAGATCGACATTCTGACCGAGGCCGAGGAATCGGAGCGCCGCCAGAAGGAATTCGCCACGCGTACCGCGTTGTTCATGGAAAGCCTCGACGTCGACGAGACCGTCGCCCAGCTGCTTGCTTCCGAAGGTTTTGCCGAGATCGAAGACGTGGCCTATGTCGATCTGCACGAACTCGCTTCGGTGGAAGGCTTCGACGAAGAGACCGCCCACGAACTGCAACAGCGCGCGGTCGAGCACATCGAGGCCCGCAACAAGGAATTGGACGACAAACGCCGCGCCCTCGGTGTCGAGGATGAGGTGCTGGAAGTCGACGGGGTTACCGCGGCAATGGCCGTCGCCCTCGGCGAGCATGAGATCAAGACGCTGGAAGACCTGGCCGGCTGTGCCACCGACGACTTGCTCGGCTACTACGAGGTGACCAAGGATACTGCCGGCAAGAGCGAGCGCGTGCGCATCGCCGGCGCCCTGGAAGGTTTCGAGCTGACGGCCGATGACGCCAACGCCATCATCATGAAAGCCCGCGTCAAAATCGGCTGGATCGAGGCGCCGGTTGAGGAAGAGGCCGAAGCGCCGGCTGAAGAAGACGCGGCCGAAGGTGGCGAGGAAGTTGCCGAAGACAGTGGTGACGCTCCGGAAGCCGAGGCATAAGTACCTAGAAAAGTTGAATTTTTTGCCGATAGGCAAGGCCTGAAGGACCGGATATAAGACCTTCCTCTTGGGTCCGTAATGAAGGAGCGACGAGCACTGGAACGGGTTTTGGCGATAGCGACGGGGAGGGCGCCTCATGTTGGCAGCCACCTCGGACAATGAGGGCGCCAGCCATGAGCGGCGCTGCATCGCCACCGGCGCGATCCTGCCGGCGGAGAAGCTCGTCCGTTTTGTCGTAAGCCCGGACGGCGACATCGTTCCCGACCTTGACGGTAAGCTGCCCGGCCGCGGGATTTGGCTGACGGCTGATCGTGCCGCCTTTACCAAGGCCGCTGCCAAGGGTGATTTTGCCAAAGCTGCCAAGGCCAAGGTGAATGTCGCGCCCGATCTCGCTGATCACGTGGCGCAGCTTTTAGCCGCCCGGTTGCAGGCCGATCTCGGCATGGCGCGGCGGGCCGGATTTGCCGATGTCGGGTTCGACAACGTCCTGCGCGCGCTCGACAAGAAACCGGTGCCCGCGGTGGTATTCCATGCTGCCGGGTCAGGGGAAGACGGGCGGCGCAAGATTCGGTCGGCGATGCAAAGCCGGGAACTCGACACGCCTTCGATCGACATTCTCACCCGGGACGAGCTCAGCTTGGCTTTGGGGCGGGAGAATGTGGTACACGCCGCCATCAGGCCAGGGGCCCTGGCGGATCGCTTGATTTTGAATTCCATGAGACTGGCGGGCCTAAGGGCAAAGCCGTCGGATACTAGCTTGGCCCAGGACGAAAGCACGTTATGAGCGACACCAACGATACCAAGAAGCCGGCCGGCGCACACAAGACGCTGTCGCTGAAGAAGACCGAAACGTCGACTGTGAAGCAGAGCTTCTCCCATGGCCGTACCAAGGCGGTCGTGGTCGAGAAGAAGCGCTCCCGCATCGAGCCGGGCAAGCCCGCGGCGCCGGTCAAAGAGACGCCGAAGACCGCCGCTGCCGCACCGGCCGCGCCAGTAGCTCCGGCACCGGTACGTGGTCCGTCGCGTCCCGGTGTCGTGCTGCGTCAGCTTACCGACGAGGAAAAGGCCCGTCGCGGTGCCGCGCTGGCCGATGCCCGCGTCGCCGAAGAGGAAGCCCGCAAGATCGCGGAAGAAGAAGCCAAGCACCGCGCCGAGGAAGATGCGCGCCTCAAGCAGGAGCGCGAGGCCGCTGCCAAGCGCAAGGCGGAAGAGGATGCCCGCAAGGCCGCCGAGGATGCCGCCAAGAAGCGCGCCGAAGACGAAGCCCAGCGCCGCCTCGAAAAGGAAAAGAAGGGCGACACCAGCACCACGCCGGCGCCGGTCGCCAGGACCACCGCTCTGAAGCCGGGTGCCAAGCCCGCCACGCCCGCTGCGCCCGCCGCGACGACCACCGGTCCCAAGCCGGCCGATCCGCCGCGCCGCAAGCTGGTGGTCAAAGAAGAGGAAGAAGAATCCGCGCCCAAGAAAGCGGGCGTCAAGGTTCCGGTGAAGGCACCGGCCGCCAAGAAAACCAACGAAGGCGATCGCCGCCGCGGCAAGCTTACCGTTACCAAGGCGCTGTCGGGCGACGACGAGCGCATGCGGTCGGTGGCGTCTTATCGCCGTCATCTGCAGCGCCTCAACAAGGGCCAGGCGGTTCAGGCTGCCGGTCCCGTCGGTCCCCGCGAAGTCACCATTCCGGAAACCATCACTGTTGCGGAACTCGCCAACTGCATGGCGCGCCGCGCCGTCGACGTCATCAAGGTCTTGATGAAGAGTGGCATGATGGCGACGGTGAACGACGTGATCGACGCCGATACCGCCGAATTGGTGGCCACCGAATACGGCCACACCGTCAAACGCGTCGCTGATTCCGATGTTCTCGAAGGCCTCAAGGGCACCGAGGATGCGGCAGAAGAACTCGTGTCGCGCCCGCCAGTCGTCACCGTCATGGGCCACGTCGACCATGGCAAGACCTCGCTGCTCGACGCTCTGCGCGCCACCGACGTGGTAGCGGGCGAAGCAGGGGGCATCACGCAGCACATCGGCGCCTATCAAGTGCAGCTCAAGACCGGCCAGAAGATCACTTTCATCGACACGCCGGGCCACGCCGCCTTTACGGCGATGCGCGCCCGCGGCGCCCAGGTGACCGACATCGTGGTGTTGGTGGTGGCAGCCGACGACGGCGTCATGCCGCAAACCGTGGAAGCCATTGCCCACGCCAAGGCGGCGGGAGTTCCGATCATCGTGGCGATCAACAAGATCGACATGGGCGGCGCCGATCCGATGCGGGTCAAGACCGAACTGCTCCAGCACGAGATCCAAGTGGAAGACCTCGGCGGCGAAACCATTGCGGTGGAAGTCTCCGCCAAGAAGAAGATCAATCTCGACAAGCTGACCGAGATGATTCTGCTCCAGGCCGAAGTGCTCGACCTCAAAGCCAATCCCAATCGCAGCGCCGAAGGCGCCATCATCGAAGCCAAGCTCGATCGCGGCCGCGGCCCGGTGGCGACGGCGCTGGTCCAGCGCGGCACGCTGCATGTCGGCGACATCGTGGTGGCCGGTTCCGAATGGGGCCGCGTGCGCCTCTTGCAGAACGAGCGCGGCGATACCGTGCCGAGCGCCGGTCCTGCGGTGCCGGTGGAAATCCTCGGGCTTTCGGCGGCGCCGGAAGCCGGTGACGATTTCGTCGTGGTGGAAAATGATGCCCGCGCCCGCGAAGTCACCGAATACCGCGCCAGGAAGCGCCGCGATGCACGGGCGGCTTCCAATTCGCGCCTCACCCTCGACCAGCTCCTCAAGAGCCGGGCGGCGGGCGAAAAGAAGCTGCTGCCGCTGGTCCTCAAGGCCGACGTGCAGGGCTCGACCGAAGCCATCGAAGGTGCCCTGCTCAAGCTCGGCACCGATGAGGTCGGCGTGCAGATTCTGCAGTCGGGCGTCGGCGGCATCACCGAAAGCGACGTGATCCTGTCGCACGCCTCGGGCGGCGCCATCATCGGCTTCAACGTCCGCGCCGACAAACAGGCGCGCGAACGGGCCAAGCGCGACGGCGTCGAAATCCGCTACTACAACATCATCTACAATGTGGTGGACGACATCAAAGCGGCGCTGTCGGGTATGCTGGCGCCGGAAACGCGCGAAAAGTTCCTCGGCAATGCCGAAATCTTGGAAGTGTTCACCATCACCAAGGTCGGCAAGGTCGCGGGCTGCAAAGTCACCGAAGGCGTGGTGCGCCGCGGCGCCAAGGTCCGCCTGATCCGCGATCACGTCGTGGTGCACGAAGGCGAGCTTTCGACTCTCAAGCGCTTCAAGGACGAAGTGAAGGAAGTGCAGACCGGCCAGGAATGCGGCATGGCCTTCACCAACTATCAGGACATCCAGAAGGGCGACATCATCGAGGCCTTCGAGGTCGAGACGATCCAGCGGGCCCTTTAATCATCAGTCGCGTTGCGGCATCGCGCGAAAGGCGTGCGGTGCCGCTTCTCTATTTGGAGACATCCATGCCCCGCCCTCGCAGCCGAGGAAATTCCCGAGCCAATCTCGGTCCGTCCCAGCGCCAGCTCCGCGTCGGCGAAGTGCTGCGCCATACGCTGGCGACCATTCTGTTCCGCCGTGACATCCGCGATCCCGATCTCGCCGGCGTGTCGGTGACGATTACCCAAGTGATCCCGTCAGGCGACATGCGCCACGCCACGGTTTATTGCGAGCCTTTGGGCGGCAAGGATGCCGCCAAGATCATCGCCGCGCTCAACCGCCACAAAGCTTATTTGCGCGGCGAGATGGGCCACCTCATCACCTTGCGCTTCACCCC
>JAATGK010000272.1 GCA_015654715.1 Alphaproteobacteria bacterium | reverse complement strand
GAAGCGGCCGATGCCGCGGTTGGTAGCACCGGTGAAGGCGCCGCGCTCGTGGCCGAAGGGTTCGCTTTCGACCAGTTCTTTCGGGATCGCCGCCATGTTGACGGCGACAAACGTGCCATGCCGGCGCTTGCCGTAATCGTGCAAGGCGCGGGCGACGAGTTCTTTGCCGGTGCCGCTCTCGCCCATGATCATCACGGTAAGATCGGTCTGGGTCAGCCGCGCGATGACACGGTAAATCTCCTGCATCGCGGGCGAGCGGCCGATCAGCGGCAAACCATCGCCTTCCCCTTCGGCTTCGGCCGACACGTCGCGCGACTTCTGCGGCGCCGCCAGCGCCCGCTGCACCACGCTGGTCAATTCTTTCAGGTCGAAAGGCTTGGGCAGGTAATCGAAGGCGCCGCGTTCGGCGGCGGTGATGGCGGTAAGAATGGTGTTCTGCGCACTCATCACCACGATCGGCAGATCGGGCCGGAGGCGTTTGATGCGCGGGATCAGGTCGAAACCGTTCTCGTCCGGCAGCACTACATCGGTGATAACGAGATTGCCGTCGCCGGCGGATACCCAGCGCCACAAGCCTGCCGCGGTGCCGGTCGTTCGGACGTTGTAGCCGGCCCTTCCCAGCGCCTGGTTAAGCACGGTGCGGATAGCGGAATCGTCGTCGGCAATCAGAATGGTGCCGTCAGGCATTGGTGTTCTCCTCGGCAAGAGCCTTGGGCAAAAGGATGCGGAAGACAGTCCGGCGCGGTACGGAATCGCACTCGATCACGCCGCCATGGTCGCCAATGATTTTCGCGACCAGCGCGAGACCGAGCCCCGAGCCGCCGCGCTTGGTGGTGACAAAGGGATCGAAGATGTACGGCATCAGATCGGCCGGAATGCCCTGTCCGTTATCGCGCACCTTGACCTCCAGCGGCAGACTGAGCCGCTCGCCAGCAACCGCCGCGCCAAATTTCACGCCGGGGCGGTAGCCGGTGGTCAGGGTGATCTCGCCGCCCTGTTCGGGCAATGCATCGGTCGCGTTGCGCACCAGATTCAAAAACACCTGGATGAGCTGGTCGTGATCGCCGAGCACGCGCGGCAGCGACGGATCGAACGACTCGATGAATTTCACATTGCGCCCGAAACTCGACTCGGCAACGCGGCGGACGCGATCGAGCACCTCGTGGATATTGACCGGCGCGCGCGGGAACGAACGGGTGTCGCCGAAGGATTCGAAGCGGTCGATCAAGCCGCGGATGCGGTCGGTCTCCTGCTGGATGAGCTGGGTCAATTCGCGGTCGTCAGGGGCAAGCTGCTCTTCGATCAACTGCGCCGCGCCGCGGATACCGGCCAGCGGGTTCTTGATTTCGTGCGCCAACACCGAGGCCATGCCGTGCATCGAACGCACCGCCCCGCGCGCGATGAGCTGTTTGTCGATGCGCTGCGCCAAGCTGCGTTCCTGCAGCGTAATGACCACCCTGCCCTCGGGATCGTTGAGCGGCGTGACATTGACGTCGGCGACATGTTCGCCATGACGCGGCGTCGTCAGGTCGACGTGGCGCTCGTTGACCGACGCCCGCCGTTCGATCGCCTGGCCGACCAGCTGCAGGACCGGACTGCCGAATGGAATCAGGTCCTTGAGAGTCTGTTTCAAAAGATGCCCGGAGCCGGTCGAAAAGAACTGCTCAGCGGCGGGGTTGACGAAAACAATCTGCAACTGCGGCCCAACCACGATGACCGGCATCGGTAAAGCGCTGGCAATTTGGGCGGTCGCGGGCAGATCGAAGGTACCGGAGGGTGAAGCCAAGAAGAAAGTCCATGCCTAATGCTTGGGCATCATAGACCTGTGCTGCATAATTGTGCAACGGTGCCGTACACTCCGGAAGGAAGCTTTACCGCATCGCAACGTCGCAGGCTAGGCAGGCCGGGGGCGATGCCGTATCCAAGGCGCTGTTCCTGCCCCACGAGTCCCCTGCTATGCCCCGTCTTGCGATTCTCATTGTAGCTGCCGGTAAAGGAATCCGCTTCGGCGGCGCCCTGCCCAAGCAATATGCGCCCCTCCTCGGCAAGCCGATGCTGCGCTGGACCCTGGACGCCTTTGCCGATTACCCGGACGCCCTGGTGCAGGTGATGATCGGGCCCGATCAGCAGGAACTTTATGACGAGGCGGTCGCCGGGCTGTCCTTACGCCCGGCTGGAACCGGCGGCGCCACCCGTCAGGAAACCGTGCGGCGCGGACTGGAACTGCTGGAGCCCGAGGCGCCGGATTTCGTTCTGATCCACGATGCCGCCCGCCCCTTCATCTCACGCAAGATCGTCGATGGGGTCATTGACGCATTGCAAGCGGGCGCTGATGGGGCGGTGCCGCATGTGGCGGTGTCCGACACCTTGCGCAAGCTCGAAAACGGCAAATGGGTAACGGTGCCGCGCGAGGGGCTCTTGCGCGCCCAGACGCCGCAAGGTTTTCGTTTCGCCGCCATTCTCGCCGCGCATCGCCGGTTTGCCGCGCGCGAAGTGACCGACGACACGGCGCTGGGAGAATTGGCGGGTCTTTCGATCGTCGCCACGTTGGGGGAAACCAACAACATGAAAGTGACCACGCCCGAGGATTTCGCCACGGCGGAAGCCTTCCTCAACGCCCGGCTCGGCGATTATCGCACCGGTTCCGGCTTCGACGTGCACAAGTTTAAGGACGGCGACCACGTCTGGCTGTGCGGCCTGAAGCTCGCGCATAGCCAAGCTCTGGAAGGCCATTCCGACGCCGATGCCGGGCTGCACGCCCTCACCGATGCGCTTCTCGGCGCGGCGGGACTGGGTGACATCGGCCAGCATTTTCCGCCTACGGACGAACGCTGGCGCGGCGCCGATTCCGCGCTGTTCCTTGCTCATGCCGCCAGCCTCATCCACGAAAAGGGCGGCGCCATCGTCCATTGCGACGTGACCATCATTTGCGAGCGGCCCAAGGTCGGCCCGCATCGCGATGCCATGCGCGCCCGTATCGCCGAGATTCTGCAGCTCGAAATCGGCCGCGTCAGCGTCAAAGCCACCACGACCGAAGGTCTCGGATTCACCGGCCGCCGCGAAGGCATCGCGGCAGAAGCCATTGCCACGGTGCGCCTGCCATGAGCATTTTAGCCCAATTCGCCACTGCTTTCGGGATCGGCCGCAGCGGCCGCGCGCCCGGTACCGTCGCCAGCCTCGTCGCTGTCGTGATTGCGGTGCCGGTGCTGTATTTCACCGGTTGGATCGGCATGGCGGTGATCGCGCTTCTCACGACGCTCGGCGGCGTCTGGGTGGCGGATGGCTACTGTGTGGAGACCGACATCGACGATCCGCAGGATTGCGTGATCGACGAATTCGCCGGTCAGTGGATCGCCTGCGCCCTCATGAGCATCAACGGACCGGCGGAGGATGTCTGGTCGGGCGTGGAGCGCTTCCTTCTTGCCTTCCTGTTGTTCCGCCTGTTCGACATCGCCAAACCGTGGCTGATAAAAAAGGCCGAGAACCTGCCCGGCGGTTTGGGCGTTATGGCCGACGACGTGCTGGCGGGCGTGGTCGCCGGTTTCATTGTGTTCCTGTTCGCCTATTCGGGATTTGTCTGATGTTCCCACCCCACCTCGTCACGCTGGCCGTAACGGTCCTCAACGAAGCCCGCGCCAGAGGCCTTCGCATTGCCACCGCCGAAAGCTGCACCGGCGGGCTCATCTCAGCCTTGCTGACCGAAATTCCCGGTTCGTCGGACGTGGTGGAGCGCGGCTTCGTCACCTATTCCAACGACGCCAAGATCGAAGCCATCGGCGTTTCCGAAGCGTTGATTGCCGCTCACGGCGCCGTATCGGAGCCGGTGGCGCGGGCTATGGCCGAAGGCACGATCCGTCATGCCCGGGCCGAACTTGCCGTTGCGGTGACTGGCATTGCGGGCCCGGGCGGCGGCACGGCGGACAAGCCGGTCGGCCTCGTCCACATCGCGGCAACGCGCGAAAGCGGCCAAACGCTGCAGGAAGAGCACCATTTCGGCGATATCGGCCGGAGCCAAGTGCGGCTGCAGACGGTTGAGGCGGCCCTCAGGCTTCTTCTCAAATTGTTCTGATGGGTGCCTTTTTGTTTCGGTACCCAACGAACCGCAAACGAGCGTAGAATACCCACAAGGTACGTGGGGAGAGTCGCTATGCGCACTCATCGTTTTGCCGCGTTCGCTTTCATCGTTTTGAGTTGTCTGATTGCGCCGGCCTTCGCCGACGGCAGCTTCGTGAGGATCGGCGACATCAAAGGTGCCGCCGCCGAATCGCAGCACCAGGGTTGGATTCCGGTCGGCGTGTGGGGAATCGAAACCCGGTCGGGGCGCTGGTTCTGGTCGAGTCCGACGTCGGTGTTCTGGTTTGAAACCACCGCAGATCGTACCGCGCTGGAGACGGCGCTGCAGAACAAGACCTTCTACGATCACGTCCTGTTCGACGTTTCCATTAAGGGCAACGTCTTGCGCACCACCTTCACGGCCGTGCGCGTCATCGCCGTGGACCAACAGGGCAAGGCCGAGAAGATCACGCTGCAGTTCAAGAAGCAGACCGATCAGAGCATAACCTTTACCGCTGCGAAATAACGCGGGCGTTTGCTGGGTTGGTGTGGTGAACGCTGCAAGGATTCGCGGCGCGGGGTAGTTTGTATGCGTGCCGCCCCCCTCCGTCTCGCTGACGCGCACCACCTACCCCGCTATTTTGACGATGAGCGGTTCCACATGTGGTGATCCGCGGGGGAGGAAAGAGATCGGCTAACGTGCTGCCGACAACGCCCTCGCCCGGGCTTCGAAGGCGCCGGCCATTTGCAGCATCACAGTCTGAAAAGCGCGACCGGCGACGGCGTTGAGCAGCGGGTTGCGGAATTCGAAGGCGATGGCAAACGCCACCTCGCACGCGGTTTCGCCGGCCGGCGTGAAGCGCCAGTGGTTTTCGAGTTGGCGGAACGGACCTCTGCCACCGGTCTTCACCACGTCGATGGTGTGGGCTTCGGGGGCGAGCGTCACGCGGCTGATGTAGCGCTCGGAAAGACCGGCAAAGCCGACGCGCATTTCGGCGTCGAATGCGGTGTCGCTGATCCGGCGGACGATCCTGAGGCCAGTCACCCAAGGCAGAAATTGCGGATACTTTTCCACATCCGCCACGACGGCGTACATGAGATCGGCCGTATACGGCAGCGTCCGGGATTCGCGATGCGACGGCATGACGGATTACTTTGTAGCCGCACGCGCCGCTTTGAGCTCAGCGAAATCGGCGTCGGCGTGATAGGACGAGCGGGTCAGCGGCGTTGCAGAGACCATCAGAAAGCCTTTCGCGCGCGCCGTCGCTTCAAGGCCCTTGAATTCCTCCGGGCTCCAGAAGCGGTCAAGCGCGGCGTGCTTTTTGGTCGGCTGCAGATATTGGCCGATGGTAAGGAAATCGACGCCCGCGGTGCGCAGATCGTCCATCACCTGCATGATCTCTTCGCGGGTTTCGCCGAGACCGACCATCAGACCGGATTTGGTGAAGCCGTCGGGCACCAGCTCTTTGGCGCGATCGAGCAGCCTGAGCGAGGCGTAGTAACGCGCGCCGGGCCGGATGGTCAGGTAAAGCCGGGGAACCGTTTCGAGATTGTGGTTAAAGACGTCGGGGCGCGCCGCCATCACGGTCTCGATGGCCCCTGCCTTGCCGCGGAAATCGGGGGTGAGGACCTCCACCGTCGTATCGGCGCTGGCACGGTGGATGGCGTTGATGGTGTCAGCGAAATGCTTGGCGCCGCCGTCAGGCAGATCGTCGCGATCGACCGAGGTCACCACCACATGTTTGAGGCCCAGCCGCGCCACCGCTTCCGCGACATGCCCCGGTTCGTCGGTGTCCAGAGGCCCCGGCAGGCCGGTCTTGACGTTGCAGAAGGCGCAGG
>JAATGK010000512.1 GCA_015654715.1 Alphaproteobacteria bacterium | reverse complement strand
TCGCGGTGAAGATGCCGATGTGGCCGGTCCACACCTGGCTGCCGGATGCGCATGTCGAAGCGCCCACCGCCGGATCGGTGATCCTCGCCGCTATTCTGCTCAAGATGGGCGGTTACGGCTTCCTGCGCTTCTCGTTGCCGATGTTTGCCAGCGCGTCGGAGGCGTTCGCGCCGTTCCACTTCGTGCGGTCGCTCCTCGCCATCCTCTCCCCCTCGTTCGTGGCGCTGGCGCAGGAGGATGTGAAAAAGCTGATCGCGTATTCCTCGGTGGCGCACATGGGCTTCGTCACCATGGGCATCTTCACCTTGACGCAACAAGGCGTCGAAGGCGGCGTCTTCCAGATGTTGTCGCACGGTGTCGTTTCGGCGGCGTTGTTCCTTTGCGTCGGCGTCATCTACGACCGCATGCACACGCGCGAGATTGCCGCGTACGGCGGACTGGTCAACCGCATGCCGCTTTACGCCGCCTTCTTCATGGTGTTTACGCTCGCCAATATCGGCCTGCCGGGCACCAGCGGCTTCATCGGTGAATTCCTCACCTTGCTTGGCGCCTTCCATGTCGAGACCTGGGTGGCGATTTTCGCCGCTATCGGCGTAATCCTGTCGGCCACTTATATGCTGTATCTTTATTGGCGCGTGATCTTCGGCGATCTGGTCAAACCGGCGCTGCAGACCATCAAAGATCTCAGCTTGCGCGAAGCCGCCATCCTGGCGCCGCTGGTGGTCGCCACCATCGTGATGGGCGTCTATCCCAAATTCGTCTTCGACATCACCGGCACGTCGGTGGCGCATTTGATCAAGCAATATCACACCGCCGTGGCCTATGACGCGGGGGCCGTTCCAACATCCGTCAAGCTCGCGGAGCGCGCGCCATGAACATTGGGCATGATCTTCTGGTCTTGGCGCCGGAGCTGATCCTGGCGCTCGGGGCGATGGCGGCGTTGATGGTTGGTGCCTTCCGCGGTGACAAAGCGACCGGGCTGATCTCGATACTGATGGTTTCACTGATGCTCGTCGCCGGTGCCGTGACCATTGTGGCCGAACCAGCGACCGCGTTCCACGGCGCCTTCGTAGTGGACGCCTTTTCGCGCTTCACCAAAGTGCTGATCCTCGGCTCGGCGGCGCTGTGCATCGTGATGGCGAAGAACTTCTTCGAAAAGGAGAAGATGGTCCATTTCGAGATGCCGATCCTGATCGGGCTCGCTACCCTCGGCATGCTGTTGATGGTCTCGGCCTCCAGCTTCATCGCGCTGTATCTCGGTATGGAATTGCAGTCGCTGGCGCTGTACGTGCTCGCCGCCTTCAATCGCGATAGCGTCAGGTCGACCGAAGCGGGCCTGAAGTATTTCGTTCTCGGCGCGCTGTCGTCGGGCATGATGCTGTACGGCATTTCGCTGATCTACGGCTTCACCGGCACCACCGAATTCGCGGGCGTGGCGCAAGTGATTGCGGCGTCCGGCACCGGCATCGGGCTGATTTTCGGATTGGTGTTCCTGATCGCCGGGCTCGCCTTCAAGATTTCCGCGGTGCCGTTCCATATGTGGGCGCCCGACGTTTATGAAGGCTCGCCGACGCCGATCACCGCTTTCTTCACCACCGCCGCCAAAGTCGCCGCTTTTGCGTTGATGATCCGTGCCGTGATGATCCCGTTCGCTCCTGCGCTGGGCGAATACCGCCAGATCATCGTGGTGGTGTCGGTGCTGTCGATGTGGCTCGGCGCGGTGGCCGCGATCGGGCAGGAGAACATCAAGCGGCTGATGGCCTATTCCTCCATCGGCCACATGGGCTATGCGCTGCTTGGCCTCGCGGCGGGCACGCAAGAGGGCGTTAAGGGGATGCTGATTTACATCGCCTTCTACGCCGTCACCAATATCGGCGCCTTCGTCTGCATCCAGGCGATGCGGCGCGATGGCGAGGCGGTGGAGAACATTTCCGACCTCGCCGGATTGGTTCGTACCCGTCCCGGTTACGCTTATGCCCTGGCGGCGATCATGTGGAGCCTGGCGGGCCTGCCGCCGCTCGCGGGCATCGTCGCCAAAGTCTATGTCTTCCTCGCCGCGATGCATTCCGGCCTGGCCATTCCGGCGGTGCTGGGCGTGCTGGCGAGCTGCGTCGGCGCTTATTACTATTTGCGCGTCGCCAAGGTGATGCTGTTCGACGAACCGGCCAAACCGCTCGATGCGGGCTATGGCGGGCGCGGCATGGGCACCATCCTGGCGTTCTCAACGGCGTTTACCGTGCTTTTGATCGTGGCGCCGTGGGCGCTGGTGGCACCGGCCGCGGCCGCCGCTCAGGCCCTGCTGCCTTGAGCACTTGGCCCGCCGGTTACCGTCTTGTGGAGTTGGCGGAAGTCGATTCCACCAACGAGGAAGCGCGCCGCCGCGCCGCCGCGGGCGAGCCGGGGCCGCTGTGGATCGCCGCCGCGCGTCAAACCAAGGGCAGGGGGCGTCGCGGCCGGGAATGGGTGGCGCCGCCGGGCAATCTCTCCGCCACGCTGCTGCTCCGCCCTGGGCGGACGGCGGCGGACTGCGCCCAGCTTTCGTTCGTGGCGGCGCTGGCGGCGGCGGACATGCTGGCGCGGCAGCTTCCCGCCATCACCCTCAAATGGCCCAACGACGTGCTGGCAAGTGGCAAGAAAATCGCCGGAATCCTGCTCGAAACCGAAACCGCGGCTGATGGCACCGCCGCTTGGCTGGCAATCGGCATCGGCGTCAACCTGAAGGCGTTCCCGGCCGAAACCGACCTGCCGGCGACGGCGGTGGCGGCTGAGCCAGGGGCTGCGGCACCATCGCCGCAGGACGCGCTGCTCGATCTCGCTGACGCTTTCGCGAAGTGGTATGAGGCGTGGCGCGAGGTCGGGTTTCAGCCCATCCGCGATGGCTGGCTCGCGCGCGCCCACGGCTTGGGCCAGCGCATTCGCGTCCGTCTGGCGCGGGAGGAAGTCACCGGCGTGTTCCGCGACATCGACGATGCCGGGGCGCTGGTCCTCGGTCTGCCGGGCGGGGTGACACGAAACATTTCTGCGGGTGAAGTTTTTTTCTGAGGTTTCCATGCTCCTGACCATCGATGTCGGCAATACCAACATCGTCTTTGCCGTGTGCGACGGCGAGAGGATCGCCTGCGAATGGCGCGCGGTCACGTCCACAACCCGCACGGCCGACGAATATGCGGTGCTGCTGAAACCGCTGTTCGAACTCAACGGCCTCAAGTTCGGCGATATCGACGGCGCCATTATCGCGACCGTGGTGCCCGCGGCGTTGTTCGACCTGCGCCAACTGTGCCGGCGCTATCTCAACATCGATCCGGTGGTGGTCGGCGACCCGGCCGTCGATCTCGGCCTCAAGGTTTTGACCAACCGGCCGGAAGCGGTAGGCGCGGACCGTCTGGTCAATGCGGTCGCGGCCCATACGACTTATCCCGGGGCGCTGATCGTGGTCGATTTCGGTACCGCGACCACCTTCGACATTATCGGTGCGAGCGGCGATTACGAAGGCGGCGTCATTTCGCCGGGCATCAATTTGTCGGCCGAGGTGCTGCACAAGGCCGCCGCGATGCTGCCGCGGGTGGCGATTGCGCGCACCTTGACCGTGATCGGCAAGGATACGGTGCCGGCGATGCAATCGGGCATCTATTGGGGCTATATCGGATTGATCGAAGGCCTCGTCGTCCGCATCAAGGCCGAATACGGTCAGCCGATGACGGTGATCGCGACCGGCGGGCTGGGGCGCGTGTTCTACCGCCAGACGCCGGCGATCGATCATTATGACCCGGATCTGACGATCCGCGGGCTGGTACAGACTTTTGCGCGGAACAAGGCTGGGTGATCGTGGCTCACAAACAGGTTGATGACGACAACGAACTGGTCCTGCTGCCGCTCGGGGGCGCAGGCGAGATCGGGATGAATTTCAACGCCTACGGCTTCGGCGCCGGCGACGAGAAGAAGTGGATCATCGTCGATTGCGGCGTGCTGTTCGGCCGCGAAGGCGGCACGCCCGGCGTCGATCTCATCGTGCCCGACATCACCTTCCTGGCCGAACGGCGCGACGACGTGCTCGGCATCATCGCCACCCATGCGCATGAAGATCACATCGGCGCCATTCACTTGCTGTGGCCGATGCTGAAATGCCCGGTTTATGCGACGCCGTTCACCGCCAAGCTGATCGAAGGCAAGCTCGATGAGGCCGGTCTGCTCGGCAAGACCAAGCTGAAAGTGATGCCGCCGCACGGCAAGGTGACGCTCGGTCCGTTCGAGATCGAACTCGTTTCCGTCACCCATTCCATTCCCGAACCGAATGCGATTGCGATCAAAACGCCGCTCGGCACGATGGTCCATACCGGCGATTGGAAGATCGATCCCGATCCGGTCGTCGGCAAGAAAGCGGACCTCAATCGCTTGAAAGCGCTCGGCGACGAGGGTGTCTTGGCGCTGGTTTGCGATTCCACCAATGCGCTGGTGAACGGCCATTCCGGCTCCGAAGCCGATGTGCGGAAGGGTCTTA
This sequence comes from Alphaproteobacteria bacterium, assembly GCA_015654715.1. GTDB lineage: Bacteria > Pseudomonadota > Alphaproteobacteria > Micropepsales > Micropepsaceae > Rhizomicrobium. Next base: position 6,184 of record JAATGK010000512.1, on the reverse strand, counting down.
CCGATTTGATCGGGACGCTGAAGGGCCGCATTGCGGTGACGGCGTTCGCTTCCAACGTGGCGCGTCTCGATACCATCGCCAGGGCCGCCAAAGCGCACAAGCGGCAGATCGTGCTGGTCGGGCGCGCCATGCACAAGATCGTACAAGCGGCGAAGGATGTCGGCTATTTGCAGGATTTCCCGCCGATCGTCGATCAAGACGATGCCGAGGACATTCCGCCGGGCAAGGTGCTGTTCATCTGCACCGGCAGCCAAGGCGAGGTGCGCGCCGCGTTACCGCGCATCGCCGCGGGCGAACATGTCATCAAGCTCGGCCCCGGCGATACGGTCATCTTTTCCTCGCGCATCATTCCCGGCAACGAATTGCCGATTTTCGAACTGCACAACAAGCTCGCCGCGCTCGGGGTCGATATTCTGTCGGTGGAGGATCACTTCGTCCACGTCTCCGGTCATCCGGCGCGCGACGAACTCGCCGAGATGTACGCGCTGGTGCGGCCGAAGATCGCCGTGCCGGTGCATGGCGAGCTGCGCCATTTGCATGCCCATGCCAAACTTGCGCGGTCGTTGCAGGTGCCGCAGGTCGTCATCATCGAGAATGGCCAGATGCTGAAACTGGCGCCGGGCAAAGCGGCGGTGATCGACGAAACCCCATCGGGCCGCGTCCATCTCGACGGCAATGTGCTGGTGGCCGAAGGGCTGGGCTTGGCGCGTACCCGCCGGGCGCTGTCGTTTGCCGGGATGATCGCGATCACGCTGGTGGTCGACGAGAAAAATCGCATTGCCGGCGATCCCGGCATCATCCTGGAAGGCATTCCGGAGCCGGTGTTTGAGGCGGTGCGCGAAGCGGTCGATGGCGCGCTCGATCGCCACAATCCGAAAAAGGACGACGAAAGCGACTTGCGCGAAAAAGTCCGCCGCGCCGCCCGCCGTGCCGCCGAAGACGCCTGGGGCAAGAAGCCGGTGACGCGCGTGGAAGTGGTGATGGTGTAGGAGGGTTGCGATGATCGGCCGCTTGAATCATGTCGCCATCGCCACGGCGGACCTGGAGAAATCGGCGGCGATTTATCGCGATCTCCTCGGTGCCAAAGTGTCCGCGCCGCAAGCGCTGCCGGAACACGGCGTGACGGTGGTGTTTGTCGAACTGCCGAATACCAAAATCGAATTGTTGCAGCCCTTAGGCGATAACTCGCCGATCGCCGCCTATCTCGCCAAGAACCCGTCCGGCGGGATGCATCACATTTGCTACGAAGTCAGCGACATCACCGCGGCGCGCGATCACCTCACGGCGGCAGGCGCCCGCGTGCTCGGCGACATCAAAATCGGCGCCCACGGCAAACCGGTGGTGTTCCTGCACCCTAAGGATTTCGTCGGCACATTGGTCGAGCTGGAACAGGCGTAATTCGAACGGCCCTAATCCCACACTCTATCCGTCATGGCCGCCCTTGAGGCGGCCATCCAGTCGGCGAGCGTCCGCGAGCCGGGAAAAGTTGGATGGCCGGGTCAAGCCCGGCCATGACGATGCGGGGGTGCGATCAAACCTCGCTGGAATTAACGCCTCACCCTCCGCCCGCAAAACTCTGCGCGTCCATGATGATCTTGGCGACGAAGGCGAGTGCGATCACCACCACGGCGGCATTCAGATCCTTCCAGCGCCCGGACACGGCCTTGATCGCGACGTAAGCGATGAAGCCGATGCCGATGCCCGAAGCAATCGAATAAGTGAAGGGAATGGAGAGCGCCGTCAGCAGTGCGGGGGCGGCTTCGGTGAGGTCGTCTCAAGCGAGTTCTTTGAGGCCGCCGACCATCAGCACCGCCACGAAGATCAGCGCCGGGGCGGTGGCATAAGCCGGCACGGCCGTCACAACGGGTGCGAAGAACAACACCAGCAGGAACAGCACGCCGACCACGACGGCCGTCAGCCCGGTGCGGCCGCCCGCCTGGATGCCGGCCGAGCTTTCGATATAGGCGGTCACCGGCGAGGTGCCCAGTACCGCACCCAGCATCGAGCCGACCGCATCGGTGGTCAGCGCCCGGCGCGCATTCGGCAGCTTGCCGTCTTCAGTCAGCAGCTTGCCCTGATAAGCGACGGCGGTCAGCGTGCCGGAGGTGTCGAGCATCATCACCAGAAGGAACACCAGCACCGTCGAAATCACCACGCCTTCGGCGGTATTGCCGGAATCGAAATGGAGCTGGAAGAAGGTCGGTGCGATCGCGGGCGGCAGTCCGGCGATGCCGTCGAGTGGGGCCGCAACGCCGAAGGCCATCGCCAGCACGGTAATAAGAAGGATGCCGATCATCACCGCGCCGATCACGCGGCGGGCCGCCAGCGCGAAGATCACGATAAAACCGAGCGCGGCCAGCAGCACGTCCGGGGCGGCGAGCGATCCGGCGGTCAGCAGGCTGCTGCTGCCGTTGCTGACGACGATGCCCGCTTGGTTGAGGCCGACTAGCGCCAGAAAGAATCCGATACCGGCGGCAATGGCGAGCTTGAGACTGCGGGGCAGGGCATTGATCAGCCACTCGCGCGCCGGTGTTATCGACACCAGTACGAACAACAGGCCGGAGAGGAAGACGCAGCCGAGCGCCAGTTGCCAGTCGTAGCCGAGCGCCGGGATGACGGTGAAGGCCAGAAACGCGTTAAGCCGCAGGCCCGGCGCCAGCGCCACCGGCAGCTTGGCCCAGAAGCCCATCAGCAGCGTCGTCAGCGCCGAAGCCAGGCATGTCGCCACGAACACCGCGCCCTGGTCGAGCCCGCCGTTCGCCAAAATGTGCGGATTGACCACCACGATGTAGGCCATGGTGAGAAAGGTCGTGATCCCCGCCACCACCTCGCGCCGGAGCGTCGTGCCGTGCGCCGAAAGCTCGAAATATCGCTCGAACATGGTGTCCCCCCGCTGATCCGGGACCAGAAGCTAGAGCAACGGACATTCAGATGAAATCACCCTCCCCTTGAGGGAGGGTCGAAAAATCGAAGCGAAAACGGAGATTTTTCGGGGAGGGGTATGTCGAGACGTGCGCCACGACGTACCCCTCCCCGAAATTCCCACTCGCTTGCGCTCGCGAAAATTTCGACCCTCCCTCAAGGGGAGGGTTGACGATTCCATCTGACTGCACATCGCTCTAAATCAAATCGCGCCGGGAGGTAACGGGCGACGTGTGTGCGCCGCTTGGGTGAATTTCTCCTCATGCTGAGGAGGCGCGCAGCGCGGTCTCGAAGCACGCACCGCTGCTGCCGTCTCAAAGGGCGAAGCACGCAAGGGGCCGGAAATGCGAAAGGCCGGGCTTAGCCCGGCCTTTCTTCCGCAGGGTCCCCCCGACGGATACCTCTCCCCGAACTTGGCCGTTCACGAGCGAAACGCGGGCCTTTTGTTCGTTTTTATATGAGCCCTCTGTAGTGGAAATTCACAGAGTTGTCACGATGGTTCGGACTAGAAATGGCCGTTATTACAACAAAATCCTGCCGCGCTGTGGCTTAGATAGCGCGCTTGTTAGCGCTGTCATTATAGTGCTTCTAAGATACGGCCTTAGGTAACCGGTAACAATCATGAGTCCTCCACCGTCATCTTGACGCGAAGCCCATTGACCCGCAGCCTGAAGCCATGCGCGTTTGGGCGGTATTGGTCGTGGTATTGGGCGTGATTCTCTCGGCGGCAAATGCCGAGGGAACTTGGCGCGTTACCAAGGATCATTGGTCGGCTGGAGACGAGGAGGGGTTCTCCCGCTTCGTGGCGGCGATCGGCGCCTCCAATTGTTCGTCTTCGGAGAGCTGCCTGCGCGATCCGGCCAATCCGTTCCGCGCCACCGACCAGAAGTTCCTCGACATCGACACCGATTGCGCCAAGTGGCCGTATCTGCTGCGTGCCTATTATGCCTGGAAGAATGGGCTGCCGTTCTCCTTCGAAGATGGGTATGCCGGATCGGGCGACGAAAGGCACAATTCCACCGGCAACCGCCCGACCAGCCGTTACGATTTCATCGATCATGGCGAAGGCATCAACGGCCCCTGGGCGGTGCGCGAGGTGATCGACACGGTATCCTCGGCCACCTATCGCAGCGACGTAACGCTCGACCACGGCGTGTTGTCGGATTTCTACACTCCCGCGATTACGCCGGAATCGATCCGCCCCGGCAGCGTGATCTACGACACCAATGCGCATGTCGGCATTGTCTATAAGGTCGATGCCGACGGGCGCATCTATTATATGGATGCTCATCCCGACTTCACCATCACCCGTAGCGTCTATGGCGCCCAGTTCGGCCAGAGCCCGCTGAAGCTTGGCGGCGGTCTGAAAAACTGGCGGCCGCAACGCCTCAAGGGCGCCCATGACGACGGCGAAGGCCATCTGATCGGCGGCCATATCGGGCTCGCCGGCAATGACGAGATCGCCGATTTTTCGCTGGTGCAATACGTCGGCACCGAGCCCAATCCATCGCAAAGCCCGAAGAAAGCGCGCTACGTTTACGACGGCGAGGAAATGGGGCTTTACACTTATGTCCGTACCGCGATGAGCGGTGGCAAGACCATCTACAATCCGCTGCACGAACTGCGCATTTCGATGAAGAATCTATGCCGCGATATGAAGGATCGCGCCAACACCGTGAACCTCGCCATCTCCGAAGGCATCCAGAACAAGCCGCATCCCGCCAGCCTGCCGGAGAACATTTTCGATGCCGGAGGTGATTGGGAGGCTTACGCGACCCCGGCCCGCGATGCCCGTCTGCGCGAAGGTTTCGCCCAGTTCTATTCCCACATGGCCGGGATGATCGATCTGTGGGTCAAGCGCGATCCGCGCATCGCTTATGACGGCACCGATCTGCGCGCCGATTTGCTGGCGGCCTACGATGCGCAAAGCCGGGCCTGCGATCTCACCTATTTGAGTTCCGGCAAGCACCCGGTGCCGCTCGATCTCGGCGAGGTGGCGGCGCGGGTTTATGCCATCAGTTACGATCCCTACGACTGTATCGAATTGCGCTGGGGCGCGGCCGGGGCCGAGCGCGAGAGCTGCAGCCAAGGCGACAAGAAGATGCGCTGGTACGCGGCGCAGCAGCGCTTCCGCCAGATGAGCGGCCGCGATTTCTTCGCCGGCTACGGCCTCGACGATCTCGAGCGCAAAGCAACCAAACCGCTCGCCCCGCCGCCGCCCGTGGATGTCCGCACCCTGATCGCCAACATGCCCTATCAAGTGCCGCTGGAACCGATGCGGCCGGTGGGGCGGTGACACAGAAAACGTCATCCCGGCAAGAAAAACGGTAACAAAAACAAGCGAACACATCCCGTACCCTGGATGTATATACATGTATTTACATCAAGTAGCAACCGCGCTAATCTTGCGGGAAACCGGCGAGGTCGGCCATGGATAAGAACAGCACGACAAAAACCACCACGACCCGCGTCTTCAAGTCGGGCAACAGCCAGGCCGTGCGCATTCCGGCCGAGATGGCGTTCGACAGCAACGACATGGAAGTCACCGTTACTCGCAGCGGCGATGTCATCACGATCCGCCCGGCCATGGCTCGCCAGAGCGTGGAACAGATGTTTGCTGCTCTCAGAGCGCTTCCTCCTGCGTCTCTGCTTCCTCAAGTTGATCGCATTGAGCTGCCGGATCGTGACTGGGATTAGCAATGCCGTATCTGATCGACACGAACATCGCGATCCACGCGATTGACGGACGGGATTCTGTCGTCAAGAAATTCATCGAGCACGCGGGCGACGTCATGATCTCGGTCTTGAGCGTCGTCGAGTTGTATCGCGGTCTGTACCGAAACTCTGTCGCTAAAGCAGCCGAACCGTTACGGATCGACGTTTTCCTTCAGCGCATCCCTGCACTACCGTTCGAATTAACGGCAGCGACGGCCTACAGCCAAATCATCGCCCAACTCGGTTGGGTTCGCGGCCGCGATTTCGATCGCATGATCGCCGCGCACGCCATCGCGGCGGACTGCACACTTGTCACCGCCAATGTTACCGACTTCCGCGATGTTCCGGGCCTTCAGATCGAGAACTGGGCCGAATAAGCGGCCAAATCGCCATTTGCCCCCGGCGCCGGGGCCGCTTATGAAGGGGGCTCGCGACCGTCCGACTTATCCCCAGGATATCCACAATGCGCCTTTCCCGCTTCTTTCTCCCCGTCCTCAAGGAAACGCCCGCCGAGGCGCAGATCGTCTCGCACCGGCTGATGCTGCGC
>JAATGK010000236.1 GCA_015654715.1 Alphaproteobacteria bacterium | reverse complement strand
CGGCGAAGGCATGGCGGGCGATCAGGGCGACACCGAGCAGAGCTATACGTATCTGTCGCTGACACGGCCCGGAACTGCCGGTCACATGATGGAGCCGTTCCTGCTTTCGTTCGATCCGGCGACGCCCAAGCCGGTGCCGATCACCCACGACGGGCAGGAATTCTGTTATGTGCTCGAAGGCTTGATCGAGCTGATTTATGACGGCCGCACCTGGACCTTGGAGCCCGGCGACAGCGTTTATCTCCACTCTTCCCATCCGCACACCTTCCACGGCTTGGGTGACCGGGTGGCAAAGATGCTAGCGGTGGTGAGTTCGTAACGGCATCCCGCGTCATTTTTGCGCCAGGTGCGGGCGGGATTAATCATGCAGCACCGGCAAGCGCGGTCGTATAAGGTTCTTTGTCCTTTCGAAGGTCCTTATGCCGATGCACCGCGCTTGTGTTTTCGCTTTTATGGCCGCTACCGCGCTGACCGGCGCCGCCTTGGCCGACTCCGTACCGCTACAAATGTTCGTCGGCGGGCGGGTCGTGACGCAGGTGGCCAAGGTGGAGAGCGGCAGTTGGTTCAAGGCGGATGTGGACCAGACCAGCTATACCTATCAATGGCCGGGCGTTTATTTCGAAGCGGCCTTCACCGGCGACAGCGTCGATGCCAAGGTCAATGACGATCAGAACAATCTTTATGTCTGGGTCGATGGCGTTCACAAGCTGACCCTGACGCGCCCCGGCAAGGCGACGGTCTCGCTCAAGGACCTCGGCCCCGGCCGCCATATTATCCGCCTCGAAAAAGCGACCGAGACGCAAGCGACGACGGGACGTTTCGACGGCTTCTTCGTGCCCGATGCTGCCAATGCGCTGCCGCCGCCGAGCTATAGCCATCGCATCGAGTTCATCGGCGATTCCTACACCATCGGCTACGGCGATACCTCGCGCGGCCAGGTCTGCACCACCGACGACGTGCGCGACACCACCGACACTTCGCTCGCCTGGCCGCCCATCGTCGCCAAGCACTTTGGCGCCGCCTATCGCATCAACGCCTATTCCGGGCGCGGCATCGTACGCAATTACAACGGTCTGGCGGCAGGCGACACGCTGCCTTATCTCTACAAATTCACGCTGTTCGATCATTCGGTTCCGGCGGCCGACGACGGCTGGACGCCAGATGTGGTGGTGGTCGGTCTCGGCACCAATGATTTCTCGACCAAACTCAATCCGGGCGAGAAGTGGGCCAGCCGCGATGCGCTGCACGCCGATCTCATCCGCACATATGCCGATTTCATCAAGAGCCTGCGCGCCAAATATCCCGATGCGCACATCATCATGATGGCTTCCGACGGCGCCGCGAACGAAATCGCCGACAATATGAAAGCGGCGGCGGCGCTGGCGGGGTCCGAAGGCGTTGCCGACCTCGAAACGCTCGTCTTCACCGGCCTCGACTGGCAGGCGTGCCATGGTCATCCGTCGCTGAAGGACGAAGCGCTGTTGTCGAAGCTGGTGATCGACCGGGTGTCGCTGCTGCCGAAGTTCGCGCCGGGTTCCTAGAGCAGTTTCACCGTTTCACCGAAACGATGAAACGCTGACGGTTCTCTGTGTGTCGCGCTTAGGGGCGGAAAACCGGTTTCCACTTTTCCTGAAAGCGCTCTTGAAAAAGGGGGTGGGCGGCTGCCATGGTCAGCCTTTCTTTCGGTCATCTTTTTGGTTTGATCGTTACGCTCGGCGCCTTCGTGGTGCTGGCGGTTCATGCCGCACGCGCGGTCGGTTCGGCGGCGGGATTTTCGCTCCGCGGACGGCGGGCGGGCGCGACGATGGTCGCCGGCTCCATCGCCGGACCGCCGGTGGCGGGTGCTTCCACCATCGGCCCCGCGCAGGCGGCGTTCTCGTTCGGGATTTGCGCCTGGTGGTTCACCCTTGGCGTAGGGATCGGCCTGATCGTGATGGCGCTCTATTATGCGCGGCCGCTGCGCAGCAGCTGGTTGGAGACCTTGCCGCAATACCTCACGGCCCATTACGGGCGCATGGCCGGATTGCTCGCCAGCGTGGTTTCGTCGACCGGCATTCTGTTCAGTGCGGTGGCGAGCGCGATTTCCGGCATAGCATTGATCGGGGTTTTGTTCGGGTTTGCGCTGTGGCAGGCGGCGGCGATCATCGCCGCGCTGGTGATCGCCAGCGTTTTCTTCGGCGGCTTGAAAGGCGCTGGGCTGGCGGGCCTGCTCAAAATGGCGGCGATCGGGCTGGCGCTGGCGGTGGCGGGGATTACGGCGGCGTTGACGTTGTTCCACCTGCCGCATTTCGCGCGCGCCTTTCCGTTCGAGCCGTGGTTCGATCCGTTCTCGCGCGGCTGGGGCGAGACCGCCGCCGATGTCGCCGCGATCATCATCGGAATGATCTGTACGCAGACGTATATCCAGGCGATTTTCTCCGCCAGCGATACCAAGACCGCGGCGCGCGGCACGCTGGTGGCGGCGATGCTGTCGATTCCGGTCGGCCTGCCGTGCGTAGCGATCGGCATGGCGATGCACGCCGCCCATCCCGCAATGAGTCCGATCACGGCGTTGCCGGTCTATCTTCTGACCGAAGTGCCGCCAGTGATCGGCGGTATCGGATTGGCGGGCATTCTGTTCTCGGTGGTGGGATCGATTGCGGGATTGGCGCTCGGCATCGGCACTATGATCGCGGGCGATTTCGGCCGCGGCCTCTGCGGTCTCACAGACGGGCCGACGCTGTTATGGCTCAATCGCGGCGGGGTTCTGGCGGTGACAGGGCTCGCCTTCGCCATTGCGCTCGCCAATGCGGGTAGTCAGGTGCTGGCGTGGAATTATCTTTCCATGGCGCTGCGCAGTGCCGGGGTGTTCCTGCCGATGGCGCTGGCAATCTTCTGGCCGCGGCACCTCGGCGGCGGCTGGGCTGCGCTGGCGATGGCCGCCGCAACGGCAGCCGCCATCTGCGGACGATTTGTTTTCCATCTGCCGCTGCATCCCTTGTTCGTTGGGCTGGCGGTGAGTGCGGTGGTGATCGCGATGGGCATGGTGGTTCGCCACAGCATCAACCCAAACCTGTCATCACGGACGCGCCCGCGGTGATGTCTCGGCGCGCTGCCTCAAGCGTGACGCCACATCGCGGAAACTTGTGCGGCAGCGCTTGGCCGGGATGACAATTTTTTCAATCCGGCGCCTTGAGCCGATACCCCACGCCTTGTTCGGTCAGGATCAGGCGCGGCTGTTCCGGATCGGATTCGATTTTCTGGCGCAGGGTGCGGATGTAGATGCGCAGGTACTGCACGTCGGTTTCGGTGCCCCAGACTTCATGCAACAGGAATTTGTGGGTCAGCACCTTGCCGGCGTGCGCCACCAGGGTGCGCAGGATGTCGTATTCGCGCGGCGTCAGTTTCACGTCGTTGGCGCCGACCGTCACCACACGGCGCACCAGATCGACGCTGAGTTCGCCGACCTTGAAAATGGGGCGTTCGCCTTCCTGCTGCAAACGGTGGCGCAGCGCGGTGCGGATGCGGGCGAGCAATTCTTCGATGCCGAACGGCTTGGTGACGTAATCGTCGGCGCCGAGATCGAGCGCCTTGACCTTGCCGGCTTCGTCGGTGCGCACCGAGAGCACGACGATCGGCAGGCTGGAGCCGCCTTCGCGCACCCGCCGGATCACTTCGAAGCCGTCCATACCGGGCATGCCGAGATCGAGCACCAGCACGTCGGGCGGCGGGGTCTCGGCCAGTTTCGTCAGCGCGGTGGCGCCGTCTTCGGCGTCCACCACCAGATAGCCCTGAGAGCCGAGCGAGGTGTTGAGGAATCGCCGGATGGCCGGTTCGTCGTCCACCACAAGAATGCGCAAAGGGTTCATGCCGCCTCGATGGGTAAGGTGATGGTGAAGACCGCGCCGCTGCGGCCGGGTTCGGTGCGGTTGCCGGCCGTCAACGTGCCGCCCATGGCTTCCACGAATCCGCGGGCGATGGCAAGGCCCAGGCCGGTACCGACGCGCTTACGGTCCGCCGCCAGGACACGATAGAACTTGTCGAAAATGCGCTCCAGGTCTTCGTCGGGAATACCGGGGCCTTCGTCGGCGATGTCGAGCTTGATGGCGGCGCCGTCGCGCCGGGCCGTGAGCGTGACGGTGGTGCCGGCGGGCGCGTATTTGCCGGCGTTGTCGAGCACGTTGAACAGCACCTGTTCGAACAGCACCGGATCGAGTTTGACCAGCGGCAGATCGGGCTCGATGGCGAGCGCCAGCTTGTGACCGGCCAGAACCCGCGCCGCCCGCCCCGCCGCACTGCCCGCAACATCGCCGAGGTCGGTTGCTTCCAGGCGCGGGGCGAGGGCGCCCGATTCCAGCCGCGTCATGTCGAGCAGATTGGCGATGAAGCGGTTGAGGCGCTGGCCTTCCTCTTCGATGGTGGCGACCAGCTCGCGATGGGCGGCGGGATCGAGCGCGGCTTCGAGGTCTTTGAGGCTGGAAGCGGCCCCTAAGATCACCGACAACGGCGTTCGCAAATCATGGCTGATCGAGGTGAGCAGCGCCCCGCGCAGCTTCTCGGTTTCGGCGGCGAGACGGCTCTTTTCGATGTCGTCGGCGAGACGCACGCGCTCGATGGCCAGCGCCGCTTGATCGGCGAGGGCATCGAAAAGCCGCCGCTGGTCGGGGGTGAGGAGTGGGCCCGGCTTGTCGTTGTCGAGCCCGATGACGCCGACGGCGCCGCGGCCGGTGCGCATCGGCAAATAGAGGCGTTTGGCGCCGGGCAGCGAATCCGCGCCGCGGCCGGCCGGCGTCGCATGCTCCCACACCCAATAGGCGGCGGCGACTTCGGAATCGTCGAGCACGTCGTCGGGCGGATAACCGGCGCGGACCGCAAGGCGTCCGTTTTCGGGCAGCAGGATCACGACGCGCACTTTCAGCATCTGCGCGATTTGGAACGACGTCGCCCACAAGAGATCGTCGAGTGCGTAAACGGCGGCGAGCTTGCCCGAGAACTGGTACAGGCTTTCGGTCACCGTGGCGCGGTCGCGCGCCACCATCGCCTGGGCCCGCATCCGCGCTGTCAGGTTGGAGGTGATCAGCGCCACGATGGCGAAGGTCACCAGCACCACGATATGGTCGGGGTCGGCGACGGTGAAGGTGTAGAGCGGCGGGATGAAGAAGAAATTGAAGGCCAAGGTGATGACGACCGAGGCCAGCAACGCCGGCCACAAGCCATAACGCATCGCGCTCGCCAGGATGGCGAAGAGGAAGACGAGGCCGACATTGGTGATGCCGAAGAACCGCTTCAGCGCCAAGCCTGCCGCCAGCGCCACGGCGGAGTAGAGAACGCTCTCCAAATAGCCTTTGCTCTCGAACGGCGGCAGCAAGCGGTGTGGAACGGCCAAGGGATTCTTGCCGCGCATCGCGGTGGTGAGCTGCTCGGGCACCACATGTACACTGACCCCGCCAGCCTGACGGATGATCTCGAAGGTGGTGGAGCGGCGCAGTAGCGTCTCCCACCAGGTGCGGCGTGTGGTGGAAGTTACGATGTGGGTGTAATTGTTGGCGTGGGCGTATTCGACGATGCCATCGGCGACGTTGGTGGCCGGAATGGTCACCGCCTGACCGCCGAGCCGCACCGCCACACGCATCGCTTCGGCAACGCGGTCGCGCTCTTCTTCGGTGAAATTGTGCGCCGCAGGGGTTTCAACATACGCGGCGGTCCAGGCGGCGTGAATGCGGTCGGCAAGGCGGCGGCCATAGCGCACCAGCGCCACCGCGCCGGGGCGTTCGTTGATGCGGACTAAGACGCGCTCGCTCGCTTCCCACGGCCCGGGAATGGCGTGGGCGCGCATGTAATTGACCATCTGCTCGTCGACACGCTGGGCGGTGCGGCGCAGCGCAATCTCGCGCAAAGCGGTGAGATTGCCGGGCACGAAGTAATTCTGCGCCGCGCGCTCGGCGGTTTCCGGCAGATAGACCTTGCCGTCTTTCAGCCGCTGGATGAGGTCTTCCGGCGTCAGATCGATCAGTTCGACATCATTGGCACGGTCGAGCACGGAATCGGGCACCGTCTCCGACACCCGCACCTTGGTGATGCGCGCCACGACGTCGTTGAGGCTTTCAAGGTGCTGGACGTTGAGGGTGGAATAAACGTCGATCCCCGCCGCCAGGATTTCATCGACATCGAAATAGCGCTTGGGATGGCGGCTGCCTTCGACGTTGGTGTGGGCGAGCTCGTCGACCAGCACCAGCTTGGGCCGCCGCGCCAGGATGGCGTCGAGGTCCATTTCGGCGAGGACGCGGCCTTTGTAGTCCATTTGCCGCTTGGGGATTTGCTCAAGGCTGCGGGTCAGCCGGTCGGTCTCGGCGCGGCCGTGCGTCTCCACCACGCCGATGACGACATCGGTGCCTTCCAGCTTGCGCTGGCGCGCCTGCGACAGCATTTCATAGGTCTTGCCGACACCGGGCGCGAAGCCGAGGAAAATCTTCAGCCGGCCGCGGCCTTCCGGGGCGGTGTCGGCGAGCAAAGCTTCCGGCGAAGGGCGGGGAGAGTCGGTCATGCCGCCATGTTAGCGCCTTCCCGATGTCATCGCATCCAGCGCCAGATTGAGGCGAAGGACATTGACCCGTGCCTCGCCGATCACCCCCACCGGGCGGGCTTCGGTCTGGCGCGCGACCAAGGCGCGCACGGCGGCGGGATCAGCCCCGCGGGCCTTGGCGATGCGAGGGATTTGGAACCGCGCTGCCGCCGGGGTGATGTCGGGATCGAGCCCGCTGGCGGAGGTGGTGACGAGATCGACCGGCACCGGCGTGGCCGGATTTTCGGCCTGGAGTTTGGCGGTGTCGGCGGTGACACGGTCGATCAGCTTCTTGGAGGTGGGACTGAGATTGCTGCCGCTGGAACTGTCGGCGTCATAACCGGTGCCCGCGGCCGAGGGGCGGCCATGGAAATAGCGGGCCGAGGTGAATTGCTGGCCGATCAGGGCCGAGCCGATCACATGGCCGTTCTTCTCGATCAAGCTGCCGGCGGCTTGGCGCGGGAAGGCGGCGGCGCCGATGCCGGTGATGGCGAGGGGATAGACGAGGCCGGTGAGCAAAGTCAGCAAGGCCAGCAACACGACGGCGGGGCGAATGTATTCTTTCATGTTACACCAGTCCTATGGCGTTGATCGCCACATCGATCAGTTTGATGCCGACGAACGGCACGAGGACGCCGCCCAATCCGTAGATCGCCAGATTGCGGCCGAGCAGGGCGGCGGCGCCGATGGGGCGGTAGGTGACGCCTTTCAGCGCCAGCGGGATCAGCGCCATGATGATCAGCCCATTGAAGATGATCGCCGACAGGATAGCGCTTTCGGGCGAATGCAGGCCCATCACATTCAGCGCCTGAAGCTGCGGATAGAACGCCAGGAACATCGCCGGGATGATGGCGAAATATTTGGCGACGTCGTTGGCGATCGAGAACGTGGTCAGCGCGCCGCGGGTCATCAGGAGCT
>JAATGK010000414.1 GCA_015654715.1 Alphaproteobacteria bacterium | reverse complement strand
CGTGGCCCTTGACCCAGCGCCAGGTCACCTTGTGCGGCGCCGCAGCGGCTTCAAGCGCCTTCCACAGTTCTTCGTTCTTGACCGGCTTCTTGTCGGCGGTCTTCCAGCCGTTCCGTTTCCAGTTCGCCATCCACTTGGTGGCGCCGTCCATGACATAGCGGCTGTCGGTATGAATCGTTACCGTGCTGGGCTGCTTCAGCGCCTCAAACGCGCGAATTGCGGCGGTCAGCTCCATGCGATTGTTGGTGGTGGCGCGCTCGCCGCCGGAGAGCTCTTTTTCGTGCGCATCGGTGCGCAGGATCGCCGCCCAGCCGCCCGGTCCGGGATTGCCGGTGCAGGCCCCGTCGGTAAAAATCTCGATAGAACTCACAAACCGTACTCCCCGACGCCGCGCACTTTGCGATGAAAGCGTAGCCGCCGTGCATAATCGCGCGGATCCTTGGGGCGCACCAAGGCATGCGGATCGTGATTCAGCCAGTCATAAAGCCGCGTCAGCAGGAACCGCAGCGCCGAACCGCGGGTCAGAATGGGTAGCGCTTCGCGCTCTTCCTGCGACAGCGGCCGCTGTTTGACGTAGCCGGCGATCAGGCTCTTCGACTTGGTCACATTGAAAGCGACGTCCGGCTCGAAGCACCAGGCGTTCAGCATCACCGCAAGGTCGTAGACGAAGGCGTCGTTGCAGGCGAAATAGAAATCGATCAGCCCCGACACCGCGCCGTTCATGAACAGCACATTGTCTGGAAACAGATCGGCATGGATCACGCCTTGCGGCAGCCCGCTCGGCCAATTCGAGGTGATCTCGGCATGGGCGGTGCGGATCAGGTCGGCGAGACCCGGTTCGATCTCGTCGGCACGCGGCAGGCAGGCTTCCACCAGCTCGCTCCAGCCGTCGTGGCCGAGCGCGTTCTCGCGGGACAGCGCAAAGCCCTTGCCGGCCTCGTGCATCTTGGCGAGGGCGGCGCCCACGGCAGCGCAATGGCCCGCTTCCGGCCGGCGCAGCGACACGCCGTTCAAGAAGGTAAACAACGCCGCCGGCCTTCCGCCCAGTGTCGCCAACTGCGCCCCGGCCAGATTGCGCACCGGCAACGGGCAGTGGACGCCGCCGGCTGCCAGATGCTCCAAGAGGCCGAGGAAGAAGGGCAGGTCCTCGATTTTCACCCGCTTCTCGTAGAGCGTGAGAATGAACGAGCCTTTGGCGGTGGAGAGGAAATAGTTCGAGTTTTCCACGCCCTCGGCGATGCCCTTGAATGTCAGCGGCACGCCGATGTTGTAGCCGGCAAGGAAGCTCTCGAGGTCTTCGAAGGAAACGTCGGTGTAGACAGCCATCACCCCTAAACTGCCAGGGCCCGCGGCCGGTTGAAAGAGACATCTTCGCCGGTCCCGGCGCTTTCTGCCAAATCCGCGTCAGTGCGCGCCCGCAGCGCCGCGATCGTGCGACTCAGGGGGCCGCCGTGGCGATGTTGTGGGCGGCGAAGATTACGACGCCGTTATCCGGCACCGCCGACGCGATTCACATGCCGATGTGCGGCTTTTGGGCGAGCCGGTCCGCGCTTCCCATCATCTGCCTGCTTAGGTACAGTCCGGCCTCTCCAGGCGGCGTTCCTGGGATCAACCGCAGGCTGCGAAAAGTCGGGTATGACGCGCCGGCCTAGCGTATGGTATTCCGGCGCCGAAATATCCTTTCCATCGGAAGGTATGTGCCTTCCGCCACTCGATCTAAGGCTCATCGCAGGCAATGAAACGCACACAGCTCGCCCTGAATTTGGCTGCATTAATTGCGGCCGCCGTTTCGCTTTCCGGCTGCGACACCTGGCGGTCGGCAGTGAATTACATCCGTTCCGACAGCGCGACGGTCTGTCCCGATGTGTCGATCCTGGCGAACACCGCGGTCATCCCGGCGTTTGATCCGCGCGCGGGCGCCGATCCGTCGAATGTGGTCTACACCGCACAGCTGATGGGTTTGAAATCGCGCTGCGACTTCTCCAAGAAAGACAACCAGATTGATGCCAACGTGCACCTGTTCATCAAGGTGTCGCGGGCGCCGGGTGGCGAAGCGGCCCATTACAAGGTTCCGTATTACATCGCGGTGACGAGCGCCGGCGAAATCGTCGACAAGCAGATCCATTGGCTGGAATTCGACTTCCCCAAGGCGTCGGCCAATCTGAAGTTGGACGAACTGGTGGATTCGGTCATCATTCCGGTGGCGCGCGATAAGAAGTCGTACGAATACCATATGCTGATCGGCTTCCAGCTCACCCAGACGCAGCTCGATTACAACAAGAAGATGGGGCAGTATCTGCCATGACGGCGCTGAGCCGCGAGCTCACCGCGATCGCCGCTGACGCGTTCGCGGCTGAAGGCTTGTCCGCAGAATTCGGCTTGGTGAAGCCGTCCGACCGCCCCGATCTGGCGCAGTTCCAATGCAATGGCGCGCTCACGGCGGCCAAACAGGCGCGCACCAATCCGCGGGCGCTGGCGACGAAAATCGCCGGCCGTCTGCAAGCCAATCCCATTTTCGCCAAGGTGGAGATCGCCGGTCCCGGCTTCATCAATCTCGACCTCACCGACGACGCGCTGGCGAAACGCGCCGCATTGGTGGCGCAAGACGAGCGTCTCGGTTCGCCCGAAACCGGCACCGGCAAAAACATGGTGATCGATTACGGCGGCCCCAATGTCGCCAAGCCGATGCACGTCGGCCACTTGCGCTCGGCGATCATCGGCGACAGCTTGAAGCGTCTCTTCCGGGCCAACGGCTGGAAGGTGGTCGGCGACGTCCATCTCGGCGATTGGGGCCTGCAGATGGGCCAGCTCATTTCCGAAGTGGCCTTGCGCGGCACCGCTCCCATCTATTTCGACGAAAATTTCACCGGTCCGTACCCCGATGACTCACCGGTGACGATGGACGATCTGGAAGTGCTTTATCCCGCCGCTTCCGCCGCCTGCAAAGCCGATCCGGCGCGGCTCGAACTCGCCCGCAAGGCAACCGCCGAATTGCAGTCCGGCCGTCCCGGTTACATGGCGCTTTGGAAGCACTTCTTCGCGGTTTCCGAAAAAGGCCTGAAGCGCGAATACGCCAGTCTCGGGGTCGAATTCGATTTGTGGAACGGCGAGGCGTGTGTCGATCCGTTGATCCCGCCGATGGTCGCAGACCTGAAAGCCCGCGGCTTCGCCGTGGCAAGCGAAGGCGCGCTGGTGATCCAGGTGTCCGAGCCCGGCGACAAGAAAGAAATGCCGCCGCTGATCCTGCTGAAATCCGATGGTGCCGCGCTTTACGGCACCACCGATCTCGCCACCATCGTCGATCGCGTCAAATCATTCGATCCCGATTTCATTCTTTACGTCGTCGATCAGCGCCAGCACGGCCATTTCGAGCAGGTGTTCCGCGCCGCCAGGAAAACCGGCCTTGCCGGCAAGGCGGAGCTCGAACACGCCGGCTTCGGCACCATGAACGGGCCCGACGGCAAGCCGTTCAAGACCCGCGCCGGCGGCGTGATGAAGCTGTTCGACCTCATCGCCATGACCACCGAGGAAGCGCGCAAGCGTCTCGCCGAAGCGGGCATCGGCGCCGATTATCCGCCGGACGAACAGGAAGACATCGCCCAGAAGGTCGGCATCGCCGCGCTCAAATTCGCCGATCTCAGCAACTGGCGCCTGACCGATTACATCTTCGATCTCGACCGCTTCACCAAATTCGAAGGCAAGACCGGCCCGTATCTACAATACGCCGCGGTGCGCATCCGTTCGATTTTGCGCAAAACGGAAGAGCAGGGCTTTCCGCTCGCCGCACCGGTGGTGCAAAGCCCTGAGGAACGCGCTCTGGTCTTGAAAATTCTAGCGCTGCCCGATGCGATGGAAGCGGCGGAAGAAAAGCGGGCGCCGAATTTCCTCTGCGAATACGTCTTCGAACTGGCGCAAGGCTTCTCGCGCTTTTATGCCGAGCACCACATCCTGTCGGAAGCCGACGCCGACCTGCGCGCCGCCCGCCTCGGCCTCTGCAAGCTGACGCTCGACGTGCTGACCAAGGCGCTGGACCTCCTCGGCATCGAAGTGCCGCAAAGGATGTGACACCACCGGTTGTCATCCCGGCCAAGCGCTGCTTGAAGATTGCGCGGGATGAGTTTGGCTGGTTAAGGCAGCGCACCGAGCCGGGACCCACTCCGGCACAATCCAAAATTTGAAGTGGTTCCCGGATCGCGCCGACGTGCCAAGCGGAGAGAGCTCTTCGGGCGCGTCCGGGATGACAGGTGGATGTAGTCTGGTCTTACACCTTCATCGACTATTCGCTCACGTCCTTGAGGCCGCGCTTCAGCCAGAACCAAGTGCGTCCCCAAAAATAGGCGCATTGCAGGACTAATAAAGCGGCCATTGCGACCCAAACAGCGGGCACCATTGCGTCCCAGTCTGGCGCGTGCCGTCGGCTGAGAAAGAAGAACGTCGCGGCAAAGATTACCAAAGAGGGAAGCCATGTTCGCGTCAGCGACAGGCGGAAGCGGATGGCGATACTGTCGATGGCCGCTTCGATGTCGAAGGTGCCGGGCCCGGTGATGGTGAGGAAGCTCCGGCCGTAGTCGCTAAAACCGAACCGGAACGTG
The DNA here is from genome assembly GCA_015654715.1 of Alphaproteobacteria bacterium. GTDB lineage: Bacteria > Pseudomonadota > Alphaproteobacteria > Micropepsales > Micropepsaceae > Rhizomicrobium. Next base: position 9,803 of record JAATGK010000414.1, on the reverse strand, counting down.
CCGCCGAACCAGGCATTGCGATAGCGCACGCGGCCGCCTTCGACAAAGACTTTGCTGACGTCCGCCTCGTACAGCAGATCTTCCAGCCGCTTCGCCACCGCCTTAACGGTTGCAAAATTGGTTCGCGCGCCGGTGGGAATACGCACCGTTCCTGAGATATCGAAAGGAATCACGGCCCCGAACCCCCCGCTGCCCGTTTCGTACGCTTGAATATATCAGCTCGCGCGTGAAGACGCCCGGAAATCGGGGATAAGTCGGTGCGGCTGATCTGCCGCCGCGCCGCCGCGTTGACTCTGAAGCCACCCCACCTAGAATGCCCTTGACGTACGGGTCCGCCGTGAGGCGCGTTTGTGCGGCTACCAAATGATCCCCCGCGGGAGACATGACCCTGTAGCAAAGGCCGACTTATCGGGCCGCAGGCGAAGGCCGAAGGAGCAACCGCCCCGGAAACTCTCAGGCAAAAGGACCGCGACGGGTGATGAACTTCTGGAAAGCAGGGCCGGGCGACCGGTCCTCACCGAAGGGGTAATCTCCTGCGCAGCCTTGGCGAGGCAGGGGTTAATTCTCTCAGGTCCGATGACAGAGGGGGCGCGGGACTCGCGAAATGCGGGCGCGCCATCTCGAAGGATTCGTCGGGCCATGGAAGTCAGCAACGAAAACCTCCGCCGCACGCCGCTTTATGCGCTGCATGTCGAGCTGGGCGCCAAGATCGTGCCGTTTGCCGGTTACGAAATGCCGGTGCAATATCCCGCAGGCATCCTCAAAGAGCATCTTCACACCCGCGAGAAAGCGGGCCTGTTCGATGTTTCGCACATGGGCCAGGCGTTCCTGCGCGGTGCCGATCCGGCGCGGTCGATGGAGAAGCTGGCGCCGTCCGATTTCGTCGGCCTGAAAGAGGGCATGCAGCGCTACGGCCTGCTGCTCAATGACGACGGCGGCGTCAAAGACGACTTCATGCTGACGCGGCTGGCCGATGAGCCGGCGCTCTATCTCGTCGTCAACGCCGCGACCAAAGAGTCCGATTTTGCTTATATCAGCGCGCGGCTGGAGGGCGAGCTGACGCTAACGCCGCGTCCCGATCGCGCGCTGCTCGCCTTGCAAGGCCCGCGCGCCGGCGCCGTGCTCGACAAGCTGTCGCCCGGCATCGATTTCCTCAGCTTCATGCGGGTAGCGCGCGCCAAAGTGGCGGGCGTTGACGCCATCGTCGGACGCACCGGTTACACCGGCGAAGACGGTTTCGAAATTTCCATGGCCGCCGAAGACGCCGAAACCGTGGCGCGCGCCCTGCTTGCCGATCCCGATGTACTGCCGATCGGTCTGGGCGCCCGCGATAGCTTGCGCCTCGAAGCCGGGCTTTGCCTTTACGGGCATGACATCGACGAAACCACCGATCCGGCGGAAGCTGATCTGGTCTGGGCCATCGGCAAGCGCCGCAAGACCGAGCTTGGTTTCCCGGCCGCCGCCAAGATCATGGATCGCGTCTTGAACGGCACGGCGCGAAAGCGCGTCGGCATTCGTCCCGATGGCCGCGCCCCTGCGCGCGACGGCACCGAGATTGCCGACAAGACCGGCCGCATTATCGGCAAAATCACCAGCGGTGGCTTTGGCCCATCGCTGGGCGCGCCCATCGCCATGGGCTATGTCGAAACCGCTTTCGCTGCCGACGGCACCGAGATTGATCTTCTCGTCCGCGGCAAAGCCCTGCCGGCGCGCATCGCCCCGATGCCGTTCGTCCCCCACCGCTACAAACGAGGAGCCCCCAAATGACGACTTATTACACGGATCAGCACGAATGGATCCGCGTCGACGGCGATGAAGGCACCGTCGGCATCACCAGCCACGCCACCGAACAGCTTGGCGATGTGGTGTGTGTCGAAACGCCGTCGATCGTAAAGGTACTGGCCAAGGGCGACGAAGCGGCCGTGGTTGAAAGCGTCAAGGCGGCGAGCGAGATCTATGCCCCGGTCGGCGGCACGGTCACCGCCGTCAACGAAACGTTGGCGGGCGAACCGGCCAATGTGAATGCCGATCCCGAAGGCGAGGGCTGGTTCTTCAAGATCAAGATTGCCGACAAAGCCGAACTCGCAACGCTTCTCGACGGCGACAAATATCAGGACTTCGTGAAAGGCCTTTAACCAACGTGTCATGGCCCGCAATTGCGGGCCATCCAGTTGGATCTGAATGATTGACATAGTGATGCACCGCGTGAACCGACGTCCGACACGTCAAGGCCACCTGGGTGGCCCGCATTCGGCGGGCCATGACAATCGGGAGTGATGATGCGCTACTTACCCTTAACCGCAGACGACCGTTCCGCGATGCTCGCCAAAATCGGCGCCGCGGACATGGATGCGCTGTTCCGCGATGTGCCGAAAGAGGCCGAGGCGCCGCTTGGCGCCTTTGATCTCCCCACTGCCAAGGGCGAGATCGAGGTCGAGCGCATTCTCGCGAAGTTTGCTGCTCAGAATGTTGCCGCGGGCAACGGTCCGTTCTTCTGCGGCGCCGGGGCTTACAAGCATCACATTCCGGCAACGGTGGATCATCTGATCCAGCGTTCGGAGTTCCTCACCTCCTACACGCCGTATCAGCCGGAAATCAGCCAGGGCACGCTGCAGGCGCTGTTCGAATTCCAGACCCAGGTTGCGGCGCTCACCGGCATGGACGTCGCTAACGCCTCGCTTTACGACGGTTCCACGGCGACCGCCGAAGCGGTGCTGATGGCGATGCGCGTCACCAAGCGGGGCAAGGCAATCCTTTCCGGCGGCTTGCACAAGCACTATGTCGAAACCGTCGAGACGGTCGCCAACTTACACGGCGTCATCAAGCGGGCGATGGCGTCCCCTGGCCGTGCCGAAGACCTCCTTCCTTTGATCGACACCGACACCGCTTGTGTTGTGGTGCAGAGCCCTGATGTGTTCGGCCTCTTGCGCGATTTGAAGCCGATTGCCGATGCCGCCCATGCCAAAGGCGCGCTGCTCATTGCCGTAGTGACGGAAGTCGTGTCGCTCGGTCTCATTGCCTCGCCGGGCGAGCAAGGTGCCGACATCGTGGTGGCGGAAGGCCAGTCGCTCGGCAACGGTCTCAATTACGGCGGGCCTTATGTCGGCCTGTTTGCGGTGCGCGAGAAATTCATCCGTCAGATGCCCGGCCGTCTCGCCGGACAAACGGTGGACGCCGACGGCCGCCGCGGTTTCGTGCTGACGCTTTCCACCCGCGAGCAGCACATCCGCCGCGACAAGGCGACGAGCAACATCTGCACCAACTCCGGCCTCTGTGCCCTGGCATTCACGATCCATCTGTCGCTTCTGGGCGAAGATGGCTTCACCAAACTCGCGGCGATCAATCATTCGCGGGCGGTCGAATTGGCCGACAAGCTGAATGCCATTCCCGGCGTCGAACTTATCACGCCATCGTTCTTCAACGAGTTCACGCTGAAGCTGCCGCGAAACGCCGCCGAGGTGGTGGAAACCTTGGCCGCCAAGGGCATTCTGGCGGGCGTTCCCGCCTCGCGTCTCGGCTACGCCGATAATCTGCTCATTGTCGCCGCCACCGAAACCAACACCGACGAAGACGTCGCCGCGTTCGCAACCGCGCTGGAGGAAGTTCTATGACCACCAACGAATTGCCCACCATTTCCGGTGATCGCGGTCTCGATCACGAAGAACCGCTGATTTTCGAAATCGGCCGCGACGGCAAATGCGGCGTCGATTTTCCCGACGTGACGGTCGGCGACACCCATCTCGGCGGGCTTCGCCGCAAAGGCAAAATCGGCCTGCCGGGCCTCAGCGAGCCCGAAGTTGTGCGCCTTTACGTGCGCCTGTCGCGGATGAACTACGCCATCGATGCCGGACTTTATCCGCTCGGCTCTTGCACCATGAAGCACAATCCGCGGCTGGGCGAGAAGCTGGCGCGGCTGCCGGGCTTTGCCGATTTGCATCCGCTGGCACCAATGTCGGCGGCACAGGGCGCGCTGGCATTGATGCGCGAGTTGGCGCACTGGCTGACGACGCTGACCGGCATGCCGGCGGTGGCGCTGACGCCGAAAGCGGGCGCGCATGGCGAGCTCTGCGGCATCCTCACCATCCGTGCCGCCATCGAAGCGCGCGGCGAGAAACGCACCCGCGTGCTGATTCCGGAATCGGCGCACGGCACCAATCCCGCCTCCGCGTCGTTCGCCGGGTTCACCGTCGACGAGATCAAGGCGACGCCGGAAGGCCGCGTCGATCTCGATAGCCTGAGGTCCAAGCTCGATACCGACGTCGCCGCCTTCATGCTGACCAACCCCAACACCTGCGGCCTGTTCGAGCGCGACATCTGCGAGATTGCGCGGCTGGTGCATGCGGCAGGCGCTTATTTCTATTGCGACGGCGCCAATTTCAACGCTATCGCCGGCCGCGTGAAGCCGGGCGATCTCGGCGTCGATGCGATGCACATCAATCTGCACAAGACGTTTTCGACGCCGCATGGCGGTGGCGGACCCGGTGCCGGTCCGGTGGTGTTGTCGGAGCGCCTGGCGCCCTTCGCGCCGCTGCCGCTACTGGTGTTGGAGAACGGCGCTATCCGTCTGATCGAAGACAAAAGCGATGCGCCGCAAGGCAGCAAACCCTTCGGCCGCATGGCGGCGTTCCATGGCCAGACCGGCATGTTCGTGCGCGCGCTCGCCTATATGCTGAGCCACGGCGGCGACGGCATCCGGCAGGCATCGGAAGATGCGGTGCTGTCGGCGAATTACGTGCTGGCCTCGCTCAAAGACGTGATGAGCGCGCCGTTCGAAGGCCCCTGCATGCACGAAGCCTTGTTCGACGACACCTGGCTGCACGATACCGGCGTCACCACGCTCGATTTTGCCAAAGTGATGATCGACGAGGGCTATCATCCGATGACGATGTATTTCCCGCTGGTGGTTCACGGCGCCATGCTGATCGAGCCGACGGAATCCGAATCCAAGGAAAGCCTCGACCGCTTCATTCATGTGCTGCACACGATGGCCGAAGAGGTGAAGGCGGGAAAGACGGCGCGCTTCGACGGCGCCCCGCATCTGGCCCCGCGCCGTCGCCTGGATGAGACCACAGCCTCGCGCAAGCCGGTGCTGAAATGGAAAGCGCCGGACCTGAAACAAGCGGCGGAGTAGGAACGAGTAACTAGGGCGCGACTGCGCCCCGGCGGTCGTCCGCCGCCCCCTCGGAGCACCACGCGCGTGAGCGAAAAAAGAAAAGACCCCGGCGGTGTCCGGTCACCGGGGCCATGCCTGGTCGGAGGCACAATGGCTACGGAGCGTCATCCGCAGCGAATTCAGTCGCACATCGGGACCGTCAGGCCCGCAGGCAGGCGCGTCTTGGCATCGCCGCAAGCGCCGTTCAGTTGCGCTTGGGTGAGGCCTTTGGCGTGGGAGAAATCGGTGCCGCGCGCTTGCGTGGCGGAGAAGATCGCATCCGTCAAATCCGCATCGTCCAGCTTGGAATAGGACAGATTGGCGCCCGACAGATCGGCGCCGCGGAACGATGCGGAACGGAAATCGGCTTTGCTCATGCACGCCAGCACCAGCTTGGCGCGATCGAAATCGGCGCCGGTGAGGTTGCCGCCCTTGACGCATTGGTTGGAGAGATCGGCGCCGGCGAAATCGCAATGCGGGCAGCGCATCCCCGGCGTCACCGTCGCCGGGGCGGCAGCAGCCGGCGGCATCGTGCTCATCGCAAAGGTAAAGGCGGCGAGGGCAATCAGTTTCATCACAGGCGTTCCGATCCGAGACAGGCCCCCTGGTTCCCGCAAGCCCCGTGCCGCCCAACAGGGTCAATGCCGCTTAACCATGCACGAATCTAAATTAGAACAATTATTGTTCACGCCTTAACACATGCCTTGTAACTTGCCGCCAAGTCGCAAATTGCCAGGAGTATCCCATGCAGGTCGCCAGCACTCCCCAAGTCTCGAATGCCGCCCCCTTGCGCCTGCCGGAAGCCAAAGAATCCGGACCGGATCGCGACGGCGAAAAGGACAACAACGCCGTGACCGCACCGCCGACATCATTGGCCAAGGGCGTCGGCACGAAAGTCAACATCACCGCCTGATTGCGCACGCCGTAACGCCCATTCCCCACCTCGTCATGGCCGGGCTGAACATCGAGTCCGGCCATGACGAGTAGTGTATTGTTGGTGCTGGAGGCGATCGTGCGATCCGGCTTCGTCTACATCATGGCAAGCAAGCGCAACGGTACGCTTTACATCGGCGTGACGAGCAACCTGATCGAGCGGGTGACGCAGCACAAGGAGGGCCGCGGTTCGGAGTTCGTCAAGAAATACGGTGTGACGATGCTGGTCTGGCACGAGGAATGGGCGTTGGTCGTCGATGCGATTCAGCGCGAAACGAGCCTCAAACGCTGGCCACGGAAATGGAAACTGGCGCTGATTGAGAAGTCCAATCCCGATTGGCAGGATTTGTATCACGGACTGTTTTAGCTCTCGGTCGTCATGGCCGGGCCTGACCCGGCCATCCAGGCGGTCTCGCCGACACATCGCCGTATTTAATTATCAGTGCGTACCTTCCGACTTTCCCCAGACGCAAAAACTGGATGGCCGGGTCAAGCCCGGCCATGACGAAAGTAAAACGTGTTCAAACGCCACCCCTATTTGCGGCGAGAGTATCGATGGTTGGGGCAACACAACTTTCTCCGCAGCCGGTCCCCACCTTTCGGTCTTCTCGGGGGCTTCTGTTGTGGCAACGAGCCCACGACCGGCGAAGCTACGTGTTCTTCCTTGTCCACCAGAATTGGTCCATCTGGGCCATCGCGCCAATAGACAGGCACCGCACCGTTTTCCTTTTCCATCGTCGGCATCTCAGCTGCAGCCGCTGGTCGAGCCGCAGGTGTTGCACTTCATGCAGGTGCCGTTGCGCACCAGGGTGAAATTCCCGCAAGTACCGCAGGCATCGCCTTCGTAGCCCTTCATGCGGGCTTCGGCGCGGCGGATATGAACGTCGGGCTTGGCACCATTCAGCTTGCTCTCAAGCGCCGCCACGGTTTGGCCGACCGGGTTGGCGGCGATTTCGGCTTCGATGCTGGAGGCGATTTCGGTCAGATCGACCGCCGTCGCGACTTCCGGAAGCTCCGCGTGCACATGGACGTGCTCGTGCTCGTCGGGTTCGACCACCATTGCGGTTGCCGCGTTGCCGCGCACCACGCCGATGCGATGCACATTGCCGCGGACATAACCGATCGAGGTGGTGCGGCTGACCGTGGTCGTGCGCTGGCCTTCGGTGACGCCGCCGCCGAGGTCTTCGTCGTGATGCGGCGGCACATGGGCAAGGTCGTTGCGGCCGAGATAGCTCACCGCCAATTCGCGGAAGATGTAATCCAGAACGCTGGTGGCGTTCTTGATCGAATCGTTGCCGATCACGATGCCCGCCGGTTCGAAGCGGGTGAAGGTGAAGGCGTCGACGAACTCTTCCAGCGGCACGCCGTATTGCAACGCGATCGAGATCGCGATGGCGAAATTGTTCATCAAGCTGCGGAAGGCGGCGCCTTCCTTGTGCATGTCGATGAAGATCTCGCCGGGACGGCCGTCTTCGTATTCGCCGGTGCGCAGGTAGACCTTGTGGCCGCCGACCACCGCCTTCTGGGTATAGCCTTTGCGGCGCGAGGGCAGGGTCTCGCGTTCGCGATCGCGCACGATCTTCTCGACGATCTTTTCGACCACGCGCTCGGCGATCACGGCGGTGCGCTGAGCGACCGGCGCGGCAGCGAGCGTTTCCACCGCCTCGTCTTCGTCGTCGTCGAAATCGAACACCGCCGAGGCCAGCGGCTGGCTCAGTTTGGAGCCGTCGCGATAAAGCGCGTTGGCTTTGAGGCCCAGCTTCCAGCTTGTGATGTAGGCATCGCCGCATTCGCGCACGCCGGCCGAGTTCTGCATGTTGATGGTCTTCGAAATCGCGCCCGAAATAAACGGCTGCACCGCCGCCATCATCTTGATGTGGGCTTCGACGCTCAGCGACCGCTTGCCGATGCGCCCGCACGGATTGGCGCAATCGAATACCGGCAGATGCTCAGGCTTCAGCAGCGGGGCGCCTTCGAGGGTCATGGCGCCGCAGACGAACAGGTTGGCGGTATCGATGTCGGCTTTGCTGAAGCCGAGATGCTTCATCATGTCGAAGTCGGGCGCCATCAGGCTGGCGGCGTCGATCTTCAGCGTTTCGGTGCAGAAGTCTTCGCCCAGCGTCCACTTGTTGAACACGAAGCGAATGTCGAAGGCCGATTCCAGGGCCGCTTCGATCTTGGCGATTTCCGCCTCGCCGAAGCCTTTGACTCTGAGCGCGTCGTAATTGAAAGCGCCGCTGAAACCTTCCAGCGTGCCGTGACCGACCGCATAAGCGACGATGTCGTCGATTTCCTTCTGGCCGTAACCGAGGGTTTTCAGCGCTTCCGGAACGCAGCGGTTGATGATCTTGAAATAGCCGCCGCCCGCCAGCTTCTTGAACTTCACCAGCGCGAAGTCAGGCTCGACGCCGGTGGTGTCGCAATCCATGACGAGGCCGATGGTGCCGGTCGGGGCGAGAACGGTCGCTTGCGCATTGCGGAAGCCGAACTCTTCGCCGACCACCAAAGCGTCGTCCCACGCCTGCTTGGCGGCGCGGGCGAGGTCGTGCTGCTGCACCGCCGGCAAGTCGAGCGGGACGGGGTGAATCGATAGGCCTTCGTAACCGGTGGTCTCGCCATACGCGGCGCGGCGATGGTTGCGGATGACGCGCAACATGGAGTCGGCGTTGACGCGATATTCCGCGAACGGCCCCAGCTCGCTCGCCATCTCGGCGCTGGTCGCATAGGACGTGCCGGTCATCAGGGCGCTGATCGCCCCGGCAATGGCGCGGCCTTCGCGGCTGTCGTAGGGGATGCCGGCGCTCATCAGATAGCCGCCGATATTGGCAAAGCCGAGCCCTAAGGTGCGGTAGTCATAGGAGCGCTGCGCGATTTCCTTGGAGGGGAACTGCGCCATCATCACCGAGATTTCGAGCACCACGGTCCACAGTTTGACCGCGTGCTGGAACGCCGGAACGTCGAACACCTTCTTGCCGTCGAGGTCGCGCTCGAACGCCATCAAATTGATCGAGGCGAGGTTGCAGGCGGTGTCGTCGAGGAACATGTATTCCGAGCACGGATTGGAGGCGTGGATTTCGCCGCCCGCCGGGCAGGTGTGCCAGTCGTTGATGGTGGTGTGGAACTGGATGCCGGGATCGGCGCAGGCCCACGCCGCATAGGAAATCTTATCCCACAGCTCGCGCGCCTTGACCGTTTTCACGACCGTGCCATCGCGCCGCGCCGTCAGATACCAGTCGTCGTCGTTCTGGACGGCGTGCAGGAATTCGTCGGTGACGCGTACCGAATTGTTGGAATTCTGGCCCGAGACCGACAGATAGGCTTCCGAATCCCAATCCGTGTCGTAGGTCTTGAACTCGATGTCCTTGAAGCCTTGCTTGGCGAAGGAGATGACGCGCTCGATGAAATTATCGGGGATCATGTCCTTGCGCGCGGCTTTGACCTCGCGGCGCAGCGCCGGGTTCTTCTTGGGATCGAAGCAGTCGTCGCCCGAGCCCTGGCACATCACGCAGGCCTTCATCACGGCTTTCAGGTGCTTTTCGGCGATCTTGGAACCGGCCACCATGGCGGCGACCTTCTGTTCTTCAACCACCTTCCAATCGATGAATGCTTCGATATCGGGATGATCGACGTCGACAATCACCATTTTGGCGGCGCGGCGCGTGGTGCCGCCCGATTTGATGGCGCCGGCGGCGCGATCGCCGATTTTCAGGAAGCTCAT